>CAZOLU010000213.1:3704-6924 GCA_964580485.1 uncultured Saprospiraceae bacterium
AGTCCCATCATTACCCACCCAAACTGGTTACGGATTTTTCCTAATAAGGCCATAATTATTTAAATATTTTTCGATTGTAGGGTTTACATTACAAAAAAGGAAGTTTAGCATTGCATAGTTCTAGGTGATAGTTTTGAATTCCCAAAAACGGAATGCCTTTATTTTCAATAGATTAGGCAATAGAATCTACTTCACAATTAGAAAAATGCTCGCAAAAATAAACAAATTTTTAATCCACGCCCAAAAATAATCCACAAAAAAGCAATTATTTAGCTTTTTTTCTTGAGGCTAGCGTCCCCACTTTGATTTTTCATCTTTATACAAGTCATCCTCTTTAACCACCTCTACTTTGGTTCCTTGTTTTAGTTTTTTGGAGATGGCCTCATAGGGAGCAGTAACAATTTGTTGTTGAGGGTTCAAACCTTTTGTAATTTGGATATATTCATCATCTTGGATTCCGGTGGTCACTTCCTGTAGCCTTACGGAATCAGCTTCTTGTATAAAAACATACTCTTTCAACTCTCCCAATTCGGTATTTTGATCGTCTTCTTTCTTTTGTTTATTTTCGTATTCTCGTTTTTTCTTTTCCAATTCATCTTCCCTTGCCGTAACCGCCGCGATTGGAACCGTAAGTACATCATTTAGAGTATTGGTTCTGATTTCGACAGAAGCGGAGAGGCCTGCCCGGAAAGGAGAACGCTCATCAGAGGTTTGCAGGTCTTTGTAAGATTCCTGTGACATGAGTACCCTTACTTCAAAGTTGGTCACCTGATCGGAGGTAAGTTGTAGTGCACTAAGGTTGTTGGCGGTATTGGCGATACGTGTAACAATTCCTTTGAATTTGCGATCGGGATAAGCGTCCAGTTCAATATCTGCGGTATCTCCATTTTCCACATTGAGAATATCTCTCTCGTTGACATCGACGCGTACTTCGATGGAGTTGAGGTTGGCGATATTTAGAATTGGAGTACCTGCCATTTGGATGGTACCCACCACCTGTTCGCCTTTCTTTTTATACAGCTTGGATACAATACCAGACATTGGGGCATAAATAGAGGTTTGAGATAAGTTTTTGCGCTGTTCTTTGACGGTAGCATCAGAGCTTTTCACATTATATTGAGCAGATAAAATACTTTTTTCTAATGCTTCAATCTGTGCTAGTGTCGATTTGTAGGTAGTTTCCGTAACCTCCAGCTCTATTTGGGAGATGACCCCTTGCTCAAATAGTTCTTTATTTCGGTCATAGTTGATTTTGGCATTATTGAGTTGCACCATCAACTGTCCTTTTTGGGCTTTGATATTTTCGAGTTGAGCCCGAGCAGAGTTGGCCGTAGCTTCTGCACGCTCTACAATAGAAGCCAAGGCATCGGGATCTATTTTGGCGAGTAGTTGACCTTCTTTAACACTTTGCCCTTCTTCTACTAGCAACTCTACGATAGTTCCTGAGACATTGGAGGTAATTTCTACCTCAGTAGCAGGGAACAACTTACCACTAGCATAAACAGTTTCTATAATAGTACGCTTTGCCGCTTCCTCAACCGCCACTTTGGTCGTTCGGTCTTTTTTCCCTCTGCCGAAAACAACAAGGAGGATAATGACAATGACCACCAATAAAATGATCCAAATAATCGGACTTCTTTTTTTCTTTTTAGCCATGCTCAGGTAGTTTTAGGGTATTGAATTAGTATTAGTTGATGAAAAATTTAGTTCCCCGAAAGGGCTACACCTCGATAGAAATCAAGTACTTTGAGTTTGAATAAATAATCGTATTTGGCTTGGAGTAGGCTGGATTCTGCTGCAATGAGCATATTCTGAGCACTAATCATTTCAAAACTATTGACTACTCCTAGATCAAAACGTTTTCTAGTATTTTCAACAGAGGCTTTGGTTGCTTTTAGGGATTTTTCGGCTACGATCAAACTTTTCTCTGCAGCGCGCACATCTGTAATCGCCCGTTGAATATCTGATTTCAATTGGACTTGAGCTTGTTGAGTGTTCAGTTGGGCAATTTTCACGCCCAATTCAGCTTGTTGGATACCAATGCGTGTACGCATACTGTTGAAGATGGGAACATTCAGACTCACACCAACATTAGCATATAGGTTATTCCAAATTTGGTTGAAATAAGGTGTTACATTTCCTTCTTCTACGCTAGTAACAGGGAAGCCTACGGGAACAGAAATGGGTGTTCCCATAAAATCAAATTGCAGATCGACCGTTTCGGTAGTTTGTATAAAGTTGCGTTCTCTTTGCGCACTAGAGAAGTTGGACGTCAGCGAGCCATACATAGATAGGCTAGGTTGTAGTGCCCCCTTTGCAATGTCCACATTAAGTTTAGCACTTTTTTCTCGCATACGAGCCGCCATGATGTTGGGGCGATTGGCAGAAGCTTCATCAAAGATAGCATCCAATTCATAGTTTTCTTCGCCTTTTGGCATCACAAACTCTACCTTTTTTAGTTTGAGGGATTCTGAAAGATCCATATTCATCAACATCTTGATATTCGCATAAGCAAGCTCTAGGGCATTTTCAGAAGCCACAATACCTTGTTCGTCGCGAGCCATTTGGGCTTCGAGGTCAAAGCGATTGTTTTCGGGTAGTGTTCCAGCTTTGATCAGCTTTAGTGTTTGCTCATATTGTGCTTGTGTTACCTTGGCTTGTTCTTTCAATACCTCCAATTGTTCTTCCGCCATCAAAATAGCAAGATAAGCTTGTGCTACGGATAGCCCGATATTTTCTTTGGCGGTTTCTACATCTTTTTCGGAAGCTTGCTTATCAACTTTAGCTTGCTCCAAACCGTTGCGTAGTTGCATACCTTGATACAAGGGAACTGAACTGCTTAGGGATAATTGAGAAGAATGTGTTGCATCATTTACAAACTGGTAGGAGGTAAAATCGATAGAGCGCCCAAAGTTCCCCCCATGTCGAAAAGAAGCATTGGCCGTAGGCCAGAAATTCCAATAGGCTTGTTTTTGACCAAGTTCAGACTGCTGCACATTGAGCTTCGCTTGTTTTACCTGAATGTTGTTGGTCCAGGCAAACTCGATACAGGCTTGCAGATCCATTTCTTCTTGTGCAGATACGCTAAAAGAGCAAAAGATTAGCAGAATTAGAGGAGTAATTTGAAATTTCATAAGCTTCTGTTTGTAGATATAAAACCGTACCTATTTTCGAATCCTATGCCAAAGGTCCCAAGGACTCCTTTGGCATAGGATTCAGT
>CAZOLU010000214.1:0-6869 GCA_964580485.1 uncultured Saprospiraceae bacterium
CAGGAGGTACGGCACCCATCACTTACAGTTGGGATGATCCTTTATTACAATCTACTGCTACGGCTACCAATCTAGCTGCAGGTACTTATAATGTTACAGCTACAGATGCTTTGGGTTGTACTGCAGCCACCACAGCTACTATCAATGAGCCTACGGCTGTATTTGGAACAGCTAGCTCTACGCCAGAGACTTGTGCAGGAAATGATGGTACGGCGACCATAACCGCTGCTGGAGGTACTGGAGCTTACACCTATCTTTGGGATGCTGCTGCCGCTTCACAAACTACTGCCACTGCTACCGGATTGAGTGCAGGCACTTATGCTGTTAGCATTACAGATGCTAATGGTTGTCAGACTATTGACAATGTTACGGTAGGGAACTCTTGTACTCCTTGTAGTATGACAGCGAGTGCAGCCGTTCTATCGAATGCATCTTGTAATGGTGCTAGTGATGGTAGTGCTACGGCTACTTCAACAGGAGGTACTGCACCCATCACTTACAGTTGGGATGATCCTTTATTACAATCTACCGCTACGGCTACCAATCTAGCTGCAGGCACTTATAATGTTACAGCTACCGATATCAATGGCTGTACAGCAACGGCAAGCACGAATGTTACCGAGCCAACTGTTTTAGGCTCCATTTCAAGTAGTACGGATGAAAGTTGTGCAGGAAATGACGGATCGGCTTCTGTTACTCCAACTGGAGGTACCGCTCCATATAATTTTAGTTGGTCTACAGGAGGGAGTACTGCAACAATTACAGGATTAGTTGCGGGTAGTTATGGTATAACTATTACAGATGCAAATGGTTGTTCCTCTACCAACAACATTAGCGTCAATAATGGATGTATACCTTGTACCTTAGTAGCAACAGCTAGTGTAAACAACAATGCATCTTGTAACGGTGCTAGTGATGGATCTGCTACGATCAGTACCACAGGAGGAACTGCTCCAGTAACATTCTTGTGGTCTAACACAGCTACAACTGCCACAGTTAGTAATCTAACAGCAGGAAGCTATACCGTTACAGCGACTGATGCAGCTGGTTGTACAAGTAGTGCAAGTGTGACTATTACAGAACCGACTGCAATTGCACTGACCTTCACTATCACTCCAACTACCTGTGCAGCCAATGATGGAGATGCCACTGTTTCAGCAACAGGAGGAAGCGCACCTTACAGTTACAACTGGTCTAATGGTGCTAATACCGCAACTGCAAGCGCATTAAGTCCAGGCGTTTATACCGTAACGATTACAGATGCTAATGGATGTGTTTCCAATTCAGCTACTACCATTCTCAATGGATGTGTTTGTACCTCTACGGCAAGTGCAAGTTCAACAGATCCACTTTGTAATGCAGCTTGTGATGGAACAGCATCTGTGACAGTGAGTAATATGCTAGCACCTGTTACTTATATTTGGAGTAATGGACAAAGCACTCAGAATATTTCAGGATTGTGTGCAGGAACATACAGCGTAACGGCTACGGATGCCAATGGCTGTACTGCCTCAGCATCTACTACACTGAATAATCCTTCAGCGATCGTTATTTCAGGTAGTATTACACAAGAAACCTGTGAAGGACTAGATGGAACAGCCACGGCTAATGTCAGTGGAGGTACAGCTCCATACAGTTACAACTGGTCTAATGGAGGAAATGCTTCGGCAATTACTGCGGTAAGTGCGGGGAACTACACCGTGACAGTAACCGATGCTAATGCTTGTAGCAACATTGCTCTGATTACAGTTGGCTTTGATAGTACACTGGCTACCAATGTAGTGACCTCGGCCAATGCAAGTTGTGCAGGATATAGTGATGGAGAAGGACAAGCCATTGGTATTGGGGTTTCAACCATCTCTTATGCTTGGTCAAATGGTTCTACCAATCAAGTGGCCACTGGACTTTCAGCAGGTGTTTATACCGTGACCATTACTGGAGGGCTTTGTGCCATTGCTCGTTCTGTGACGGTTACAGAACCAGCGGCTATGAACCTAGCACTTGCCAGCAATGCCGTTGCTTGTGTTCCAGGAACGGGACAAGTGCTAGCTAATGTTACTGGAGGAGGAGGAGCACCTTACAGCTTTAGTTGGGATAATGGTGCGACAAGTTCTTCTATCAACAATTTGGCTAATGGAACCTACACCCTTACAGTAACCGATGCCAATGGTTGTGAAACTGTAAGTTCAGCAAGCATCAATGTAGCTCAGGGGCCAATCATCTCATCAACAGATGTTTCTCCAACCTGTTCAGGTTCCGCAGATGGATCAATTGATATAACTGTTTCGCCTGCGGGGGGTAGCTACGGCTACCTTTGGAACAATGGAACTACAACAGAAGATATTACTGGGGTTAGTGGAGGTGTTTGGACTGTACAAGTGACCGATAGTGCAACAGGATGCGTGGTAAGTCATTCTGATACAGTTATTGCACCTGCACCAATTATAATAGCATCCTCTACGACCTTGCCTTCTACTCCATTTACAGCAGATGGTGCCGTATCTGTTCTAGCCAACAATGGAACAGCACCTTATTCTTATCTTTGGAATACAGGAGACAGCATAAACGAATTACTGGGTGTAGGAAGTGGTACTTATAGTGTAACAGTTACAGATGCTAATGGCTGTACAGCTATGGATACCATTTTCTTAGGAGCTGTAACAAATGTGATGGAGACGGAAGATTTGATCGATCAATTTGTAGTCATGCCTAATCCAAACAATGGTCAGTTCAGCATTCGTATCGAACTCTCTAAAGTAGAAGATATACAGCTTAGAATGACGGATGTTTTAGGGCGAAATATCTTTGAACAACAACTACAAGGTCGTCAGTCTTGGGTGATTCCGATGGATTGGCACAGATTAGCCGGAGGCACCTACTTTATTACCTTGAGTAGTTCTAAAACTGCAAAAACGGAAAAAGTGATTATTGCTAAGTAATACGCTTGAATCATAGTAGATATAGCCAGGTTGAAGATTTCAGCCTGGCTTTTGTAATTAGTTAAACACCTCTTTATAACAACCGATTTTATCCTCTAGATAAATATCTAGTAGATGATAGGTCTGGTATTGATTTTCCATAAACTTTATTGTACCTTTGCCAATAAGGTTAATACTTTAACAAGTAGCATAAAACCAAAAAAAATAGGATTGACCATGCAAATAGGACCCATTCAGTTTGAAGATTTTCCACTTTTTCTTGCCCCAATGGAAGATGTAAGTGATCCACCTTTTCGAGCACTCTGCAAAGAGAATGGTTGTGACATGATGTATACCGAATTTATTTCGGTAGAAGGGCTGATTCGGGACGCCGAAAAAAGTGTAAAGAAACTGGATATTTACGATTATGAACGACCTATTGGCGTGCAAATCTTTGGGGCCGAACTTGATTCCATGATGCGTGCCGCAGAAATTGTAGAAGCGGCACAGCCAGAAGTTCTGGATATCAATTTTGGATGCCCTGTAAAAAAGGTAGTCTGCAAAATGGCTGGGGCTGGTATTTTGCAAGATATTGATAAGATGGTAAAGCTGACTGAGGCTGTGATTAAATCGACCAACCTACCCGTAACGGTCAAAACACGCTTAGGCTGGGATCACAACTCTATTAAAATTGATGAAGTGGCAGAACGTCTACAAGATGTAGGAATTCAGGCTTTGGCGATTCATGGACGTACTCGAGCACAGATGTATAAGGGAGAAGCCGATTGGACCCATATTGCAAGAGTAAAGGAAAACCCTAGAATTAAGATTCCTATTATTGGAAATGGAGATATAGATAGCCCACAAAAAGCGATGGAGTACCGTCAAAGATATGGTGTCGACGGCATTATGATTGGTCGTGCTTCTATTGGGTATCCTTGGATTTTCCGAGAGGTTAAACACTACTTTAAGACTGGAGAATTGATCGCCCCACCTAGTATTGAAGAGCGAGTAGCCGCCGCCCAAGAACACTTAAAACGCTCTTTAGAATGGAAGGGAAAGGTTTTAGGTGTACTAGAGATGCGGCGGCATTACAGCAATTATTTTAGAGGATTGCCAGGAATCAAAGCACATAGAAAGCAGCTTGTAACGCTAATGGAAGCAGAAGCTATTCTAGAGGTCTTAGAGCAGATCCAGGAGTGTTATGCGGGTTTTGAATTTCAACATAAGTATGCTTAACCCTTTTTTACAGTAGACGATTTAACAACATCAAAGCACCTTAGTCAATACCCTTTCACACTTACATAACTAGAATCATGAAACCCTATTACTTTTTATTATTAATAGCATACTTGCCATTTACAGGGCTTATAGCTCAAAACTATGAGATTCTAGACCCTAACTTGCAGGTAAAAAACTTTAAGTTTGAACAAGAGGTTTACATTCCTGAAATGGGAACCAAAGGCGTAATGTTTATTTTTGAATATTACTATACAACTCCTTCCAAATATTTAGTCACCTTCCCACAAGAGATCGCAGCATATAAATATGGCATTGAAGTATTTAAGGATACAAGCACCTACTTGGTTATGCGTCCCAACCAATGGAATAAAGCTCGAAAATTCATTCCTTATCGAGCCATAGATGTACCAGAGGGCGAGCACAAAGATTTGGAAGTGAAGTACCAAGTAGAAGGTGTAATCAACTTTAACGGTATTATGCAATTTACGCAGCCAGCTCGCTATGCCATTCGCCTAGCACTCAAAAAAGGTAGCACAAAACCTAAAGCGGGGAGCTATGATCCTGGACAGGCACCTCAGGAAGCTGCAGCAGACTTATACTGGACCGTAACCTCTAATGAAGGAATGTTTCCAGCCTATACATCTCAAGTGAGTAAAAATGCTAGCAATGTAAAAGCAGAAGAAGCCAACTTCTATGTTTTGGAAGGGGAAAAGCTGTATTTGAATTTCTATGATGAAGATCCAGAAGAAGATTTGAAGCTGGGCAGCACGGTTTTGGTAGAAGAGGTCAATGTAGACTTTAAGACCGAACAGTTTGGGCGGATGTTTGGAAACATGAGGGGCGTAAATTATGAAATTGGTCAACGCAAAATGATTCGTCAACCAATCAGTACCTATGTTCGTAAAGATTTTGAATACAAAGGACGAAAAGGAGTAAAAGTTATATTTGACTATTTCCTACCCCAAGCATTGGAAGGGTCAAGTATGAAACCAATTGTCCAGTATAAGACCAAAGATGGCAAATCTGTTAAAATTCCATTTTTCTATGCAATGAATGAAAGCCCTAATCCAGGGCAAGAGATACAACTCCAACAGCAAGGTAATATCGCTTATTTCATCCCACATTATGCCTGGAATAGTGCCGTACATACCATTGAATTTGCATTTGAAGGTAGTGGGGATCGTGCTGAGGCAGCACCTTATTTTATTCATCAAGCTATTGAATTTGGGAAGTATATCTCCTATACAGGCTATTACATAGAAGATAATTATAAATACCTGGGCACTTCGGGGATCAAACTTTCCATTAGCTATAAAATGAGAGAGCTGCATCAATACTCCGATTTGGAGCTTAATTTTTTGGATGAGTCTGGAGCCCCTTTGAATTTTGGTATTTATGCAATAGAAGAAGAGGCTAAGGATGTTAAGGCTCTACCATCGAATCCTTATACCCTTAGAGCTATTGAAGAGGAGGATACCTTGGAATACTTCATCCCTTTTATTGATTTAGATGCTAAAAAAATTCGCTTAGAGGCCAATCTAATCCCCGATATGGTTATTCCTCTTATTCATGAAAGTTCACCTCTACTCCAAATACCTACCACTACAAAGGATGCTGTTAATGAAAAAGTAGCTGAGGGGAATCTCTTTCAAGCTGGAGATTATGGTTTTGTTATGGAACTCAAATGTAGGGTTCCTAGCTTCTATAAGGGACGGGCGATTTTAGACATTAAAGCCAAACGTAATAATATTCATTTTGATGGATTTAGTGCTGTGGGTGATATGATTGAGCAACAAGCTATTGATACCTTCAAAGTAGTGCAAGATACGGGAACGATCTATATCATTTTTCCGCATCGTCGACTAACAGCTAAAGATAAAATTTCGGTAGAATGTAAATTGGTGGATTATAGCACAGGACGCACAATTAGTGAAGTTGCTAAGGCAGAGCAGGAGCTTCCCCCCAACCTCTATAATATAGACACTGAATTTTTATTAAAATTTTTAGAATTTATGCCTGAAATTAAAGCGGATGAAGATGACAATAGTGTAGGTTGGAAATTAATGCTAACCGTAGGCAGTGAAACTAAGATCAGTAAAACTCTAGAGAAAAAAGTTAAGGGCAAAGCTATGACTAGTAAATATAGCAGAACAGTGAGGGTAAATCGTGAAGACCTCATTCAAATCAAGGTAGTCAATAAGCAAAATGAAGAAGATGTAGTGTATTTGTGGAGTGGTGACTTGGGCAAGTTTTTACAAAATAAATTTAAAAATACCGTAGTGGATCAAGGCCCTATAAAAAAAGCTAAGGTACAAGCCAAAGCCCCTAAAAAGCTACTAAAAAATTGATGCCAAAAAATGAGCCATCTCTTAGTCCAAGGCAGTAAAGTACACAACCGCCAGAACTAGAAGATGGCTCATTCTTTGCCACATACTGAAGGATTACTAATCTAGCTGCATTTCAGGAATATCGCCATCTGCAACCAATTTACCAGCCGTTTTGGCTTTGATTTCTTCTACACTCACCCCCGGCGCACGCTCTATGAGATGAAATGCCCCATCACGGATATCAAAAACACCGAGATCGGTCACGACTTTTTTGATACAGCCAACACCAGTCAGCGGCAGCGAGCAACTTTCCAAGAGCTTAGACTCCCCTTTTCGGTTGGTATGTCGCATCGCAACAATAATATTGCGAGCAGAAGCCACC
>CAZOLU010000215.1:0-3645 GCA_964580485.1 uncultured Saprospiraceae bacterium
CGTCCCCTTTCTCCTTGAAACCTTTGGCATAGGGTTCGGCAATTTTGGTGGCTAAATAGTTACAAAATATAATTATAATGACGCTCTTTTCGAGAGCAGGAGTAACCGTCTTCTTCCCCCGAAGGCGGTTTTTTATGTTCTTACCAATAGGCTTTGATTTTCCCAAAAAAGTCTAAGGCTACTTCACTATAAATAAAACTAGGTTCTTGCCCATAATTAGGAAACCAAGCCACCTGCATCCATGCCTTGATGGTGGAAACACTATGGGTATAGCCTCTGTTGTAGGCTGCGGCATAAAAGGCCAGTTGATCCGCCTGATCTTCCCAATCAAGCTGTTTAAAGCGTAGCTGTACCACCCGATGGTAAACCATCAAGTAGCGCAATTGCCAGTACACCGAGTTGAGGCGACGCACCCGCATCGATCGGATCTCTCGTTGGTCTTGACTGTGATACTGAAAGCTACTCCGTAGGTCTGCTAAAGCATCCCTATCCTTTATTTCTTGCTCTAGTTGCTCTACAAAAATGGGCTTCATCTGAAAATGCCCTACCGAGTAGTTGGCATAATCCGTACCCCCTTCTACATAAAACACTTCAAGCATCCGATACTCTACCTCATGACGCAGTTGGTTGAAATTGGCAACTTCAGGAGCTACTACTGCCAGGAAAAATGGGGCTTCTACACCCGCTAGTTGTGCCTGCTGGGCAATTTCATCGTGATGCTCCAAGACAAACTCTTCTACCATCTGACAATTCGCTGGCTGCCAAACACAATAAGCGGATTGCGCGCTGTTGAGCAAAGGAACAAAAGTACATAATATGATGATTAAAAGTTGGAACCATAAATTGGTTGTCATATATGTACTGGGGTGAATGAATCGTAATAACATAATGTTTGTTTATGCTAAAACCCATAGAGCTCTTTGATCAACCTGTTGTTTTCTTCTTCGTATTTAGAATCAAAATTACCCATTTCTTTAATTTGTGTTAGGATATTTACAGTGTTTCGACTAACGGTATTTAATATGTCATCACTTGGAAGTATGACAGGTGTTTTCTTGATATAATTAGACGAATTATTGGTAGATGGGTTGATTGTTCTTATAAGTTGATTGCAAGTTGGAGTATTGAAAAATGCAAGCAGGTAATAAAGCAACTCTTCATCTTTGGGGAAGATTCCAACAATAGATTGGTCAAAAAGTCGGTTTTCAATTAAAGCTCCAGTTCTTGAGGAAGAACTAACCATGGGTACTGCAATCCCTTTTTTAAAATAAAAAGACGAATTTTGAAACCTAGCTTTTTTATTTTTTTTATAAAACTGAATATTTTCTTTAGACCAGCTCATAAACCAGTTGTCGGGTTTATAATATTTGGTATTTCCACCCTTAACAATGGGAACATAACTTTTGTTATTATGAGTTCCATCTACTAATTCGGGCTTACATTCAAATTGAACGTTGTTTAAGTCTACTGTTTCATATCTCTTTGAGTTGCGTATCTCTTTGTTTCTGACTTTTAAGAACTCTTTGTCATTCCCAGAGTAAAATCCTGTTACACAACTGCATAGATCTCCAATTGTTAGTGCCGTGTTTTGTAGTAATCTTGATAATTCTTTATTGACAGATGCTATAAATGCATGGTCCTTATTTGAATAAACTTCATTTTGGCACAATGAAATGCGTTTAATATGCTTTTGATCTCTATTGCTTAGATCTTCAACGGATTCAAACCCTTTGATTATATCAAAATGGTGTTCCAGGCATTCGGCAGGGGAAATGCATTTTTCTAAGGCGATGATCGATAAATTTGCATATCCAAAGTTTACTCCTGGAAAGTAGGAGGAAGGGAAACATGCAATTTCTTGGATTTTAGTGTTTGTAAGAATGTACTTTCTTATATCCTTGTGCATGTGTAAATTAAGGTAGGTATCCGGTATAATAAATACCAATCGACCTTTGTTTTTCAAAGCCCGAATGCATCTGTAAAGAAATAATGAGTAGCTTTCTTTAGCATAAAATCCTTTATACAACTTTTTGAGTAGCTTTCTTTCTGAGGGGGGGCTCCAAGCACCATAGGGAGGGTTAGCAATGATAGCATCATATTTGCCTCCCATAGAACATATCAGCTCTAAGTCCATGTCGGTTAAGGTGTCTGTTTGCTTAATTGCTATATTGTCAAAGTTTGAGTATTCTGCCAATAGTTGTTGGTAAGATGCCTTATTTAATTCAAACGCATCAATATTAAGGGCACTGTATTGATTTGTTAAGGCTTCAATAAAGACTCCATCCCCAGCACATGGCTCAAAAATATATTCATCACCATTCAAGTTGAGAAGGGCAAGCATATAGGCTATTATTGGTTCAGATTTGGTGTAATATGCTTGATATATACGGTTTTCATTTATCATAATATTACCAAGTTAAATATTGTAGCAAATTTTGCTTTTGTAAAAAAACTACAAACTCATGGTTTAAATCCTCTATCCAGTTAATATTTTCATTAACCCAGTTTTTGATGTCATAACCCGAGTAGCGGTGTAACTCAATATAGGTATCCTCACCTGAAAAAGCATTCCATATTCCAGAGTTTTTCAAGATATTGAAGTAGTTATTATTTTCTGATGACCTAACAAAAATCATAGGTTCATAATCGTCCTCAAGTTGATGATAGATACTTGCCACTCTTGGTTTGTCCAGTCTTCTTTGTTTGCTTTTTGCTCAATTATTTCGACAAGAGTTCTTCTAGCCTTAACAAGTAGGGCGTTAAGTTTTTTAGCTTTTTTCTTATACTCCATATTCCCAAAATTATTATTGACCTCTGCAATAAATTCTTTTGACCTGTTTCTGAAATATTGGAGCAACTCGGCTTTATGCTTTCGAGTATTCTTTGTAATGTTCATTATACTTTATGTGTTTTAGGTACAAAAGCTCTCTTTGTTCTGCTTATAAAACATTAGATTATACAACAAGGATTTTGTAATCTAAATAAATATATGGATTATTGATGTGGATAGGCAATTAGGCAGTCCTTTAATTTTGAAAAAAAAACGAACAATATGCTCAATCCATTGAAAAATCCTTTGGTGATTAAAACCGTTTTAGACAAAGCCCAACAAGAGCTTAGCGAAGCGATTCGTTATCGCAAAATGCAATTTGACAATCCCAATCTTTATTTGTGGGTAGAGGTTGACAAAACCGAAAATCGCCCCTATATTTGTTTGAGGGATGAGTTGGGTAAGAACCTTGTGCGAATGACAGGCAAGGAATTGTTGGAAGATCCTAGCATTCAATTGCAACTCAAGCGCATTCCTTCTTTTGTGCGTCCTTTTATTAAATTTGACAAAATCGTGCCCATCATGGATCAACAAATTGTAGATTATCTAGGAACTGCCAAGTTCTTAAAAGTCATGGAAGGGCAAAAAATGGCCTTGATTGAGCTTTGGGACAGCCAGCAGTGCATCAAACAAAATATGCGATTGACAGAGATTTTTACTTAAAGCCGAAGGTTTTGGGAATGAATTTTAAGATTTTTTTGTTTTTTCTTTAAGCAATATTTGAAGTTGGCAAGACCTTTGACAATATCTAAGATATCTTTCAACCCAAACTGTAGACCGATAATAAAAAATTCAATAAAACAATAAACGCAATC
>CAZOLU010000215.1:3655-6559 GCA_964580485.1 uncultured Saprospiraceae bacterium
ATGAGAACATTATCTTTTGTATTCGCTTTCTTCGTAGGGTTTAGCAGCCTATTTGCACAGAAAAACGATGCTACCAATTTAGTAAAAACAGTAGATCCAGGTGATGCTACTGCTGTAGTTTTTGACTTTGACCACAAGGATATTGAGCTAGACAAATGGAAAGATCGCTCAAAAACTACCATTCGCATTCGTTTAGAAATTCATGCCAACATGCCTCAGGCGGTGATGACACAGTTGGTAAAAGCCAATCGTTATCAGCTTATAGGTGCTGTGGATGATCAAGGGGTATATACCGTTACGATGCCCAATTTGGAGAAAAAAGTTTCCGTAGGTGGAACCGATTTGGAAGATAAAATTGTAGTGCACCTCACCACCCCTAATCAGTATTACATGGATGGTAAACAACTCCATAAAGGTCATCCTAGCTTGGTAGCTCGTGGAGGAGCAATTAAAAAACAGGCTGTGGATAAAGCTATTGACGAGGTGGAAATCGTATTTGTACAAACTACTTCCCCCAATGATGCTGCTGCAGGTGCGCCTGCGGGTACTGTAAGAGAGCGTGTGAAAAAAGGCTCTAATGCCAAAGCACCTCGCAAACATAGTATGCTCGATGCAGCTATGCCCATGAGCAAATCAGCCATGAAGGCCCAATATGGAGAGATCTTGATCGATGGCGTAATTTTTGAAGTAGAGTAAGCACGCTAAAAATATAGGGGGAATTATGCAATAAAATATCATATTTCCCCTTTACTATTTTATCTAATCAACATGGATCATCAGGGGAATTTTGATCCTAAAAATCTGAGTCACATTATGAGAGTATTATCATTATTAGCCCTTTTCTTATCCGTTTCATTTTTTGCTCAAGCACAAGATGAATCGGATAAAACCTTAGTCAAAACTTTAAAAAATGAAGGAGCTTATGAAGTTGTTATCGACTTTGATGCTTCTGATATTAACGCAGAACCTTGGGATAACCAAACCTTTCGCATTCAAATGAAAATTGAGGCCAATGTGCCTATTCCTGTATTAGAGCAGTTGGTAAAAGCTGGCCGATACGATTTAACTACCGAGAAAAAAGATGGGAAATACTATGTTACAGCTCCTAATATAGAGAAGCATATTTCTGTAAAAGGGAAGGATTTGGAAGACAAGATTCATGTACAAGTACAAACACCAGGATACTATGCTTTGAGTGAAAACTCTTTAGTCTTGGGTGAGGATATTGTTGCCCGTGCAAGATCTGCTAAGAATGCAGAAGAAATTTTGAAGCCCTATGCAGTTCAAAATGTAGAAGTAAGTGATGACATCAGCCTTGCGACTACCCTAAAATCTAATCCTGATATCAAATTGAAAAAAGGTGATATTATCATCTATGAAAATGATGCGGATGAGAATGGTACTGCTTTAGAAATTAAGTAAGTACCCATTCACTTATGTAAAATATAGTAACTATTTAGCCCTATGATCGCCGAACCTTATGCCAAGGGCATACCTGGGAAAGGGAACGGCTTGGTCAAAGCAAGCGGCTAAGATCCTTTCGCTTTGCTCAGCCCCTTGTCTAGGACAAGGAGCAAAAGATCTTGCAGCTTAAAATTTTCGGATTCTTTCCCGAAGGGCTCAGTCTTCTTTTTTGCAAAAAAATAAGGCTGAGAGGATCTAAAATTTCCAAAAGCCCAGTCCTAGCCTTTCTCCGTAGGAGTCGAAGAAGGCTAGGAGCAAAGAAAATAGGCTAAATAGTTACAAAATATATACGATTTAGCAGACTAAAGCTTGTTTTAAGGCTTTGGTCTGTTTTACTTTGTAGCTTAGGCTTCATAAAAAATGCGAGGGACACGCTGGCTGATACTTGTCAGAATTTCATAAGGGATGCTATTGATGGCTGCGGCCAAAACCTCGACGGGGAGTTCCTTCCCAAAAATCACTGCTTCATCTCCTGCCTGAATACCAAGCCCCGTTACATCAATAAAGCACATATCCATACAAATATTTCCTACAATTGGGCATAAATGCCCCTTAACCCAAACCTTGCCAATTCCTCGACTAAAAGCCCGCATCAATCCATCGGCATAGCCGATGGCAAGCGTTGCTATGGTTCGATCTCGATCACTAATACTCGCACGAGCATAACCTACCGATGCACCAGCCGCCACCTGTTTGACCTGTGAAACTACTGTGCGCAACCTTGCCACTGCCCGAAGTCCTTGAACTTTGGCGTTGGGGTCGATGCCATGCAAGCCAATGCCTAGCCGGACCATATCTAGTTGCAGATGAGCAAAGCGACTGATTCCCGCCGAGTTGAGTATATGCTTGATGGTAGCATAGCCCAAAGCCTTTTCCAAGGCTGCTGAAAAGTCCAGAAATCGCTTAATTTGTGCTTTGGAAAAGTCTTCATGAAGATCCTCATCAGCAGCAGCCAAATGAGAAAAAATACCACTCACTTGGATATATGGGGTTTGAAGGTAGGAGAGGAGCTCCTGCAAAAGCGAAGCTTCAAAGCCCAAGCGGTGCATCCCTGTATCCAACTCAATTTGTATAGAGATACTAGAGGCTTGTGCTTGCATAAACGCATGGAGTGCATGGAGGAGTTCTAGGCTATATACCGCAGGCTCCAAATTATAATCCAAAAGGTCTTGAAAGTCATCTGCATTAGGGTTCATTACCATAATAGGACACTGGATACCCTCTAATCGCAATTGCACACCCTCATCAGTATAGGCTACTCCAAGATAGTCTACACCTTTTTCTTCCAAGAGCCGAGCGATTTCATAACTGCTACTGCCATAGGCAAAGGCCTTGACCATCACCATAATTTTAGTGCCAGCTGTTAGCAGTTGTCGATAACTGTTGAAGTTGTGGGTTAAGGCTTGCAAGTCGAACTCAAGTACCGTTTGGTGGCTACGG
>CAZOLU010000215.1:6569-6853 GCA_964580485.1 uncultured Saprospiraceae bacterium
ACGGCGGCGCAGCCGCCGAACCAACTGCTCAAACTCAAAGGCTCGAGCTCCTTTGAGCAAAATCGTCTCTTGTTGAAAATGGAGCTGTTTGCCAAACTGCTGCAAGCATTGAGCCGTATTTTCAAAAAAATAAGTGTTTGGAATATCCTGAAAATACTTCTGTTGACGGAGAAGTGCAGGCCCAATACCAATAAGTTTTTGTATCCCATATTGTTGAACCAACTGTGCTACCTCTGCATAACAGGCCTGTTCTTCCAACGCAGTTTCTGCAATATCCGACAAAA
>CAZOLU010000216.1:0-6853 GCA_964580485.1 uncultured Saprospiraceae bacterium
AACGCATGGACCTTGCGGGCTATTCCTTCGGCGCCTGGGTGAATGCCCTTGGGCGATCAGGCGCTAATTTCCCTTATATCAATGCCTTAAAGTCTATGATTGGGCATTGCTTGTCGGCAGCAGGAGCTATCGAGTCGGTAGCCGTTGTACAGCAACTATACCATGGATTCCTACACCCATCGCTGAATTGTGAGGATCTACACCCTGAAATTGAAACTTTGATTGATCCTAATCGTATCCCTCAACAAATGCAAAAAATCAACCTGAATGTTATGGCTAAGGCAAGCTTTGGTTTTGGAGATGTCAATTCGGTAGTGATTTTTAAGAAGTATTAGCCGATGAGTAATATCATGACCTCTTTTATCCGAATCTATCGGCGTGATGGACAAGCAATGAATACTGAAGAAATAGATCGCCTGTTCAATGCTGCGGTGCAGGCTTATGATCGTTTTGGATCTTATTGGGTGCGTATTCTAAAGAAATATAGAACGGCGGAACGCTGCCTAGATATTCAGTTTGGTTCCTCAAAACGCTATGATAACCTATTAGAAGCCGATGAATTTCATCGGGAGTATATTGTTTTTGAACGAATTGCGGATGAAGGTGGTCGTACAGATCGACTTTATCAATATGATTGGAATGAAAACCATGGTTATATCTACATGAAGTCTTTAGGAAAGGCTATGTATGCGTTCGATTCCATTATTCTGCATGCTGAAGAGTTGCCTGAAGATCTCAAACATTTTGATTTTGACCAAAAGGCATTGGATACTTACTACCTCAATATAGAAGGGACTTTCGAAAGTTGCACAGACCGAAGTTTTGCAGATTTATATGAAGATTCTGAATTTTATGGCCCTTGCTTAGGGTATGATCCTAATTATGCCAGTGATTATTTTGTTTTGCAGCCTTATGGCGAATTACAAACTATTTCTATTGAGGAGTTTAAAGAATATGTGAATTATCCTAAAACAATGCTGGAAAAGGGAATGTCGATTAGTTTGATGTATAATTTTAGGGTAGTTGCCCGTTTGGTTCATGGAGTTCATGGTATTGATGAATATACTGCGGCTTTTTGGGATAATTGTGTGAATCCAGAATATTTAGAGTTTAAAAAGAGCTTAAATCATTACTAAGCTTATTTGCCAAGCATTATGCTTGGAAAAATCACCTGAAAATTATTATCTTAATGTAGTTGCTTTCCTCAAAAGTACCTTAAATTTTTCCTGAGTATCTCCTTCAAGAAATCGACTAACCAAGAGCTACCTCCAAACCTTGGTTAGGAGAACAGTACCGCTATTCACATGATGAATGTTTTAAGATATTGGATCTGTAGTATTACCTTATCAATATTATTGGTAACCCCTAATTATGCTCAACAACTAGAGTTGTGCTTTAAATCAGATGAAGATGTCCATAAGACGCTTTGTCTTTACGAAGATGGACACTATGCCTTTGTAGAACAGGCTTATGAATCAGCCTTCCCTTTTGTCGAAGGACAGTGGCAGTTTAGATCTGATAGTCTATTTCTTGCCTTTGATATTCGCAACGAAATTGTAGGGGTGCATGCCGTATTTCCATTAGAATTATATTTGCTATATAAAGTCGAGTCTTATTCTATTCACTTGTGTGCTAATGATACACTTACCCCTTCCAATTTATGGATGACTAAGCTGCAAAGTGGACAGAGTTTTGATATTTTTATCACTAAAATTAGGGAACGAAGAACCGCAATGCATCTACTATTATCGGTTATTTTATTACCTTGGCGATTAGAAGAAAAATAAACAAAGATTAGTGCTATCCAACTACTAAATTATGTTATTATTAGAAGAGCAAATTAAGATAGCTGCACAACATATCCAATCTGGCCGACTTGTTGCATTTCCAACAGAAACCGTTTATGGCTTAGGGGCTAATGCCTTAGATCCCTTAGCGGTTGCCAAAATATTTGAAGCTAAAGAGCGCCCCTCCTTCGATCCCCTGATTGTGCATATTGCAGTACTTGATCAGGTAAAGCAACTCATTCGAGTAGAGGATGAACGTATCGCTTTACTAGCCAAACAGTTTTGGCCTGGCCCCTTGACGATTGTACTGCCTAAGAGCGACCTTGTGCCAGACATTGTTACCTCTGGTTTAGATACGGTTGCTGTTCGTATGCCCGACCATGATATTGCCTTAGCCTTAATCAAAACTGCAGGTTGTCCTATTGCTGCGCCTAGCGCCAATAAGTTCGGTCGGATTAGTCCTACTAAAGCAGCTCATGTGCGCAAACAGCTCTCCAAAGAAGTAGACTATATCCTAGATGGGGGTAAAACCACAGTAGGTATAGAATCTACGATTATTAAACTGACTAGGTCGGGATTTCGAATATTGCGCAATGGTGTGATTTCTAAAGAAGATATTTCAACACTTCTCCCATTCGACCCAACTCCTCAAACTGCTAATACAGAGATTCTTGCACCAGGAATGATTAAATCGCACTATAGTCCTACCAAAATGATGTGTATTGCTCATCCTGAACTAAAAATTGATAAGCAGAAAGCTGGGTTAATCTCTTTTAGTGGAAGTTTAGAACAAGGTTACAGAAAAGTCATTCGCGTATCCTACCAAAATGATCTAAAAGAATATGCGGTCAATATATTCGATGCGATGCACCAGCTTGAAGATGATCCTGAAATTGAACTAATTGTTGCAGAGGCTGTAAAAGAGGAGGGGATAGGAATTGCTATTATGGATCGACTGAAAAAGGCAGCACATGATTGGACAAGTTAAAAGCCTTTATCTGAAAGTTCCTGGCGACTCCTTTTCTTAAAAAAAAAATTAAAAAGAGGAACTTTTCAAACAAAAAAGTTATTATAGTAATACTATTATTTTTGAAAGTATTAAAATCATTGGCTTATGAACACAACACTATGGAGTCGGATTCAGGCATTTCAGCTAGAAAAAGAAAATGATAATTATGGATTTGTTACTCGTTTAGCCACAGAACAAAAATGGACGGAGTCTTTTACCGAACGTGCAATCCTAGAGTATAAAAAGTTTATGTATTTAGCTGCAACTAGTGGGCAAATGGTTTCTCCTTCAGAAATTGTGGACGAAGTTTGGCACTTGCATCTTATCTTTACAGAATCTTATGCCGAATTTTGCAAACTTTTAGGCAAGCAGATTAAGCATATTCCATCTACCCATGATCCTAAGGAGTATGAAACTTTTATGAAGGCCAAGGAATGGACAAAACAGCAATATAATCAACACTTTGGCGAACAACCCGAAGATATTTGGGAATATGAGGAGTTTTTGGCTGATCTACGACTCAAGCCATCTAGCTGGACTTATAGTGCCTTGAGAGTGCTAGCTTTCGTCTTATTTTTTGTGGGAGGAACGGCATTGTTTCATGTACTAGTGCCTATTTTTTTGGAAATTCAAGGGATGGAGTTTTTGTACGCCTATGTTCCGCTTTTTATCGTTTTGGTGCTTTTAATGCCTTGGATGCTTCGTTTTGCTTACAATGGTGTACTGAAGAAACTTGCCCACCATCAGAGTTTTAATCAGTTGCGATCTTATGAGTTGGCTGCGATGAAGGAGCATGGAACAGCTATTGTGGTTCATGGCCTAGTGAATAGCTTGCTTGAAAAGAAAAAGTTGGAAATCACTAACTTGGATCAAGTTGTGTTGGTCAATTCGGAATCTACGGGAAGAAAACTAGAGGATCTGGTGCTGCGTACCATGGAGGAGGAGTATCCTTTAGGAACAAGTTACAGCACATTATTTTCTAAGTTGGAATCGCATCCTATGCTCAAGCAAATAGAAACAACTGCGACTGCCATGCAGGAGAAACTTTTAAATACAAAAGTTTTCCAAAATATTTACTTTGCTGCTACTGCTGTTTACATGACCTTTTTAGGTTTGGGCATTAGCCGATTGATTTTAGGAATCATGCGTGAAAAACCTGTTTTCTTTTTGATCATAATTCTTGCCGTTTTAGGAGTGGTTAGTTTTATACAAACTAGACGCTATTATTACTACTTTTTCAATAAAAGTTTACCACGATACTACAAGCAAGAAACATTATCTACAGAACAGGTCAATAGTCCTGAATGGGAATATTTCCTTGTCGGTAATGCAGCTCTAGCAGTTGGGTTCAGTCCTTTGATAGGAGAAACTAATAGCACTGGAACGATGTGGACGGGGTCTTGTGGTGGTGGTTGTAGTAGTTGCGGAGGTGGCTGTGGAGGTGGCTGTGGAGGTGGCTGCGGTGGTTGTGGTGGATAAATGAGCCTAGGATGTATATCATGCTTTAGAAAGACTTTGGATAAAGGGACATAGAATCAGTTCTTTTTATTCAAAGTCTGTTTTGTGAAAAAATAAAAGGAGATGCTTCAATTACCTGATAAATTTCAATTTTTCAAGCAAGATGTTCGTAACTATGCTTTACCCCAGCAATTTAATTATCCCTTTTATTACGAACCTCATCCACTTTGCCGTATAGCCGCAAAAGAGCTTCAGGCATATCTCCAAAATCAGCAGGATTGGAAGCATGACTTTGACGCATTGGGTAAAATGTTTGGGGTCTTGTTGGTAGAGGCAGAGGATGGTACTTTAGGCTATCTTGCTGCGTTTTCAGGGAAACTTGCCAACAGCAACAATTGGCCAGTCTTTGTTCCTCCAATTTTTGATATGTTGGATGAAGATGGTTTTTATCGTAAGGGGGAAGAGGAGCTAAATCAGCTAAATCGCCAAATTGAAAAATTGGAAACGGCTGCTGACTTAGAGGCAGCTCAAAAGCTGCTAGAAGCAGAACAAGCACTCGCCTCCTATTGCCTCACCCGGCAAAAAGAAAGACTGAAAGCAGCTAAGCAAGCACGTAAGTTGAAAAGAGCAGAAGCCCAGCAAGTGCTATCTACGGAGGCCTATGAAGCTTTAGTCCATCAACTTAAAAAAGAAAGTATAGCCCAACAATATCAATTTAAAAGGCTGAAACGCCATTGGAAGTTGCGTCTAGCGGCCAAAACGCAACCCTTAGATCAATTGGAGCAAGCCTTGGCAACATTAAAAACACTACGACAGCAAAAGTCGGCAGCTTTGCAAGAACGGCTTTTTGATCAATATCAACTACTGAATGGGAGAGGAGTGCCCAAAGGCGTGGCTGAGATTTTTGCAGCTACGGTACTCGAGCAGCCCCCTTCGGGGGCAGGAGAATGCGCCGCCCCAAAACTTCTGCAATATGCCTTTCAACATCAGCTGAAACCCTTGGCGATGGCTGAGTTTTGGTGGGGCACAGCACCAAATTCTCAGGTTCGCCAGCATGGACAGTTTTACCCTGCTTGTCGAGCCAAATGTGAGCCTATTCTTGGGCACATGCTTGAAGGTATAAAGGTGGCACCCAACCCCATGCTGCAAAATTCAGCAGAGGGCAAGTTACTCGAAATTATTTATGAAGATGAGCAACTCCTAGTCCTTCATAAACCTGAGGGAATACTTTCTGTACCTGGGAGACATATCCAAGACTCGGTCTATAGCCGAATGCGAAAGCGTTATCCCAAGGCCAAAGGTCCTTTGATCGTGCATCGATTAGATATGTCTACC
Source organism: uncultured Saprospiraceae bacterium (assembly GCA_964580485.1). Classification (GTDB taxonomy): domain Bacteria; phylum Bacteroidota; class Bacteroidia; order Chitinophagales; family Saprospiraceae; genus Saprospira. The sequence goes on from CAZOLU010000216.1 coordinate 5,590, forward strand.
TCAGGGTTGATGCTTATTGCTAAAGATGAAGCAACGCATAAGCATTTACAACAACAATTTATCAAGCGTAAGATCAAAAAACGCTATGTAGCCTTATTAGATGGTTGGGTAGAAGGAGAGGAGGGGGTCATAGATCTACCGCTTATGGCCGACTACAATGAACGCCCCCGACAAATGGTGAGTTTTGAACAGGGTAAAGCTGCAAGAACTTTTTGGAAAGTCCTTGCAAAAACCCATCACCAAACGCGTATTCACTTTTTTCCAGTTACCGGACGAACGCATCAGCTGAGGGTTCACGCAGCACACGCACTAGGGCTAAATTGCCCTATTGTGGGAGATGATTTGTATGGGAAACGAGATACCCGATTACACTTGCATGCCGAAGCTATTGAGTTTGAGCAACCCCTAACTAAAGAATGGTTGCAGTTTGAGTTAGAAGCAGCTTTTTAGGCTAGCCTAAAGTGTTTCTTTCAACCATTTGTAAAATTCCCTTTGCCAAACCAAGGCATTCTGAGGATTCAACACCCAGTGATTCTCCTCCGGAAAATACAAAAGACGACTTTTCAAGCCTTTGAGCTGAGCTGCCTGAAATGCTTCCAAGCCCTGCCCAATGGGCACTCTAAAATCTTTACCACCCTGAATAATCAAAATAGGAGTATCCCATTGATCTACAAAGTTGATGGGGTTAAAGTGCTCATAACTCTTTTGAGCGGCTTTGTTTTCCTTATCCCAATAAGGACCTCCAATATCCCAATTGGCAAAAAATAGTTCTTCGGTTGTGCCATAAAAACTACGCAGATTGAATAAACCATCGTGTGCAATAAAGGATTTAAAACGCCCTTGATGATGCCCTGCCAAATAAAAGGCAGAAAAGCCCCCAAAACTAGCCCCAATACAGCCCAAGCGATTTTCATCCACATAGCTTTCTTTAGCCATCGCATCAATCGCAGAGAGGTAATCCTGCATACATTGTCCACCCCAATCCTTACTAATATCTTCATTCCAGCCTACTCCATGCCCCGGCATCCCACGCCGATTAGGAGCAACCACAATGTAGCCCTGAGCCGCCATCAATTGAAAATTCCAACGAAAAGAGTAGAATTGACTTAATGCAGACTGTGGACCTCCCTGACAATATAAAAGGGTAGGGTATTTTTTATTAGGATCAAAATCAGGTGGATAGATCACCCAAGTGAGCATATCTTGGTTATCCGTGGTTTTAATTATTCTTTTTTCTAATTTACTCAGTCCAATTTTTCCGTAA
>CAZOLU010000217.1:0-6848 GCA_964580485.1 uncultured Saprospiraceae bacterium
CTTCCCCTTTTCGTAGTCGGAAAAAGAGTACGGTAGGATAAATGGATAAAATGCCCAATAAGATGGCTAGCCCTAATTTGAGTAGAAAAATCCAATTGCCACTATAATATTCTGGCGTTTTGCTAAAACCTCCCAACCACATCGTCAGTCCCGCTCCAACCAAAACAATAGCTCCTATACCGTATACCGAATCAATCCAAGACAGGCGGCGAACTTCAGCTCTAGTCAACTTGGCTTTAAAGAGTAAATGCTCTGCTACTAAGGCACTTGCCACAGCCAAAATGGCGATGAAGTGCAAATAGCGCAACAAAATTAAAGTCTCCATACTAGTATTTTTAGGTGGCGGAAGGAATCATATCTGCTACAATTTTTGCAGAAGACAAACACACGGGAATTCCTCCACCAGGATGAACAGAGCCTCCACAGAAATAGAGATTTTTGATTTTTCGACTAAAGTTGGGGTGGCGAAAGAAGGCCCCCATGCGAGTATTGGAGCTACTACCATACAGCGAGCCTTTGTAAGAGAGGGTTCTGGATTGAATGATACGGGGCTCAAAAACTTCTTCAGCCTCGATGTATGGGCTGATGTCTTCGCCCAAAATACGTTTAATTTTTGCTAAAACAGATTTTCGAGCCTCAGCAATCAAAGCATCCCAGTCCTGTCCTTCAATATGAGGCACATTGATCATCGTAAACCAGTTTTCACCCCCTTGGGGAGCATCCTCAGTTACGTGCTTACTAGTGATATTGATATAAATAGTAGGGTCGTCGGTAATTTTCTTTTTATTGAAGATGCAATCAAATTCCTTTTCAGAATCATTAGTCATAAAGGCATTATGCAAAATCAATTCAGGAAACGCTTTTTTGATTCCCCAATAAAAAACAATACCAGAGGAGGACCGGGGCTGAGCCATCACTTTTTTAGGTTGGGGTTGATTGGGCATGAGGTTGTGGTAAGCGTAGTATACATCCATATTGCAAATAACTACATCTGCCAAGATCTCCTCTCCTGCAACCTTAATACCCTTAGCTTTCTTCTGATTTTCTACAATGATTTCCTCCACCTTATTGCCAAAATGAAAGCGGACCCCTAGATCTTGGGCCAACTTGTAAACAGACTGGCTAATATCGTGCATTCCTCCTTTGGGTAAAGCAATTCCCAACCCTAATTCTAAGTGTCCTACTAAGTTGAGAATACTAGGTGCTTGATAGGGATTAGAACCGTTGTAGGTTGCAAATCGGTTAAACAACTGTACCAATTTGGGGTGGTTAAGTCGTTTATTAACATCATTCATAGATTTGAAAAGCCCAAGGCGAGGAGTCCGCCAAATCGCTCGAATGGTCTCCATATTGGTAAAGCTATTGGTACGATGCAAAGATCTTCGTAGGAAGATGTCACCTACAGTATCAAATTTGAACTGATTTTGGGCAATCATCTTGCGTACAGGGTCTGGATCTACGCCTAGTTTTTCTTCCACCTCTTTGGCAAACTTATCAACATCAGCATAAGAGCTGAGTCGAGTGCCATCTTCCCAAAAATAGTTGCAGATCTCATCAACATATTCATACTCAAAGTAGTCTTTAGGGTTTTTCCCACATTCCCGAAACACCTCATCTACATAATGTGGCATTGTAAAAATACTAGGTCCCGCATCAAAGCGATAGTCCCCAACCATAATTTGAGTAAGCTTTCCCCCAGCATAAGGCTGGTGTTCAAATACATCTACTTGATATCCTTTGGCTTGCAAACGAGCGGCGGCAGCCAGCCCTGCAATGCCAGCACCAATTACAACAGCAGTTTTCAATGAAAAATATTTTTGTAATAGTACTCATTTGTAAGCCAATCTAGTATTTTCGAAGGCTCATATATGAGTTCTGTTCATGAAAAATCGGGTTAAAAAATCAAAAGAGAAACAATGTGAAGCCTAAATAGTTCTGAAATGATTAAGGAAACCTAACTATTTAAAGCCTCGCTGCTCTTGGATAGCTTCATAGGCATTCTGCAACTTTTCAAATTTAGTTTTTGCAGTTTTTTGTACCGCATCACCTAAATGTGCTACCTTATCTGGGTGGTATTTTTGCACCATCTTCCGATAAGCTTCCTTGACCTCGTAGTCGCTCACAGATGGGGTAATTTCTAAAATTTTATACTGCGCATCCATCTCATTGTAAAACATCGCTTTTATAGATTCGTGGTCATCTGTGGTCAATCCAAGATGTAGGCTAATCACCTTGATGGTTGCAACCTCTTTATCATCAATATTATAATCAGCATTAGCAATTCCAAAAAGAAAATAAAGAATCTGAAGGCGTGTTTCATAACTGGTATTTTGCCGAATTTGATGTGTTACCTTTCTCAAATCCCATTCTGAGGTCAAAGAGCGCTCCATGATATCCATATAGTTTTGAATGGCATGCTCTCCAAACTGATCTGCAAGGAAGCTTCGGATATAACTCAACTCCAACTCCTCCACCTCCCCATCCGATTTCACCACCGCAGCAGCCAACACCAAAGCACTTAGGATAAAATCTGTAGGGTCTACCTCTTCACTACTGGGTGAATTATCCCAGAGAAGTAAGCCCTCCCGATGCAGCCGGTCTACAATCGTGCCAATGCCAAAGCCTACAAGTCCACCAATAAGATTGCCCACCAGCAATCCAATAATGGTAAAAAAAATACGTCCTAATTTATTTCTAAGATTCATGTGTTTTAATCCTGCTACTGAAATATACGTTCATTCCCTTCAAAGATAATTGCTTAATGCATCGTCCAGAAACTAATTTTATCATCTTTTTTGGAGAGCGCTGAAAGTGCGACATCCAAGCTGCGAGGCGGTGAAGCCCCTCGCACAACATTATGTAATAACTTAGCGGACGCTGTACTTAATATCTTTAGAACTAAATTTTTCATCCAACAACATTCTCAATCCCTTTCCTGAGCTTCAACAAAAAGCATCTAATTTGAGTTGTATACAGCAGATGAGAAGTCCTTCACTACATCAATATAATTATAAAATTTTATTAAAAAAGCCGTAAAAAATAATTATTATAGCTCTTAAAAAGCTTTTTGGTTGACTTTTTGCCCTTTTCAACTCATATTGCATAAAAATAAATTGTATAAACCTCAAAAATAGTATTTATAATGAGATTTCTATTCACAGCTTTATTGATCTCTTGCAGCTGTTTAATTTGGGCATCTACCCCCACAAACCCTCAGGATGCCAACGAAGCTTCCAATAGTACGTCTAACATCAACATGAAGTTTTACCATATTGATGTAGAATTTGACCTAGAAAACCCCTTCATAAAAGGGCAAGCATACATTGAATTTGTAGCACTTGAAGCTGATGTCAAGGATATTAGTGTGGATATTGGTGAAGGACTAAAGGTAAGTAAGGTGGAAGGTGCAGAAAGTTTTAAACAAGAGGGAGAAACTATTCAAATTAGCCTCAAAGGTCGTCCGCTCCAAAAAGAAAACCGCTCTAAAATAACTATTCACTATGAAGGTACTCCAGAAACCGTAGAAGTCGAAGTAGATGGCGAAAAGGTTCAAAAAGGCCTGGTTTATCAAGATCGAGGTGAGGGAAAGTTTAAAAACCGCCTCATTGTAACCGCTTGCTACCCACAATTAGGATACAAATGGTTTCCATGCCGCAAAGGTTTAGGCGACAAAGTAGACTCGATGTATATTGATGTGACCATTGCCAAGAAAAAGGGATGGGCTGTTGTGCAGAAAAAAGAGCGTGAAATTCCTTATACAGCAGTTTCTAATGGGGTTTTAGAAGGTGTAACAAAAGTAGGTGAAGATAAAATGAAATTCAAATGGCGCCACCGCCACCGCATTGCTCCACACCATGCCGTAGTAGCCATTTCTAATTTTGCAAAGCTAGATAATGAGTATAAAGGTAAAGGCTATGCCTTTCCGATTGAGTTTTATGTTCTTCCAGAAAATATTGAGCAATCTCAGGCTACCCTGCGCCGATCTGCTGAGATTATGGCTTGTTTGACCCGCACCTTTGGCCCCTACCCCTTTAAAGACGAGCGTTTTGCCGTTGTAGAACTAGGTATCCCTCTTGGACTAGATGGTATGCCTACCCAAACCGCCGTATTGGTCGAAGATCTCAAAAGCTTTCACATGTATCAGGTAGTGCACCAAGCTGCTGCAATGTGGTTTGGCAATCATATCTCACCAGAAGAATGGCAGGACGCTTGGATCACAGAAGCTCTAGCTACCTACGCAGAAGCTATGTGGCAAGAATACAAACGTGGCTTAAATGTATTTCAAATCATTCTAGATGAGAAGGAATATTTTGAAGGAGGAAAATTATATCTTGATGATATTAAGGATTACTCCAAGGAACGTTTAAGTCAGCGTGGGGTTTATGTGATTCACATGCTTAGAGGTATTATGGGTGAAACCTATTTTTATGAAACTTTAAAGGGCATTACAGGCTTGAAACGCCATCGCTCTACCTACCTGAGCACCAAAAAATTTCAAGAAATTTGTGAGTACTATGCCAGTGAGAATATCCCACAAGACTATTCCTACTTTTTTGACCAATGGGTAAGAGGTGAATACTATCCTGTTTATAAAATTGATTATGAAGTAGGAAAAGGTGAAGTCATCGTTAATGTTCATCAGAAAAAATATGAAAACAGTCAACCTAGTACCTTTAAAATGCCCATGAAAGTATTGGTAGAATATGAAGATGGCAGTGTTGACAAGGATATTGTTATTGACATTGAAGCCAAAGAAACACAAGAAATCAAATTTGAAATTGATCGCTCAAAGGATGTAAAAACTGTACGTTTTGACCCAGCTAACTGGATCTTTAAAGAGCTTAAATACGTACGTAGAATCAACAGCAGCAAAGCTCCTTTTGAAAACCTGAATATTGAATTGACAGAAGATCGTCGAGAAGTTACAGTTGCTTTTGAAAGCAAGAAAAAGCAAAATGTAATTGTAGAGTTGATTAAAGTGGCAGATGGCACCAAACTGCTTGAAGATGAGGTACTAGCAAGCAAAGATTTGGGTAAAGTCAAAGGTGCGCAAAAGCTAGGATTCAAAATTTCAGTTCCTGAAAAAGGTAGAGGTGTTTTCCGCTTGAGAATTACAGGGAAGTCGGAGGTCATTACCAAACCTATTCGGGTAAAACAAATTGAAAAACGCTTTAAGTAAGTCCTTGCTTAATGAAAACAGCGCGGGATGCTTCAACAAATGAGGCATCCCGCTTTTTGATTGATCTCTTAAAATAAGTTTAGCTCAACATTTTGCGCACAAAGCGTGGCAATGCAAAAGCCGCACGATGCACACTTGCATCATAATAGCTGAGGTCATGCTGCTCGGCAAAGGCATTGGCCTGCTCGTCCTTCAAGTTTTCGAGCGGATGTATGCCGCCTTTGGCAGCAAAGGTAAAGCTCCAGGAGCCCGTAGGGTAGGTTGGAATTTGCGCAAGATAGACATGTACCTGATCCTTGCCAAAGATGCCTTTGAGGCATTGGTTGAGCCCAACAAAGGCCTTGCGGTGAAAATGTGGGCTTTCACTTTGCAAGACGAGCAAGCCTTGAGGCTTGAGGGCGCGGTATACATTGTTGTAGAAGCTTTCGGAGAACAGTCCCTCGGCGGGCCCTTCGGGATCGCTGCCATCTACAATAATAATATCAAAGCTTTCAGCTTGGGCATCAGCCAGATATTGGATCCCATCAGCAACATGTAATTCCAACTTAGGATTATCAAATTCTGATGCAATTTGAGGAAGGTGCAATTTGCAAGCATCAATTACATTAGCATCAATTTCTACCATCACTACCTGCTCCACATTTTCATGGCGAAATAGTTCCCGAACCGTACCACCATCACCGCCGCCAATCACCAAAATACGCTTGGGGGCAGGATGACAATGCATAGCTACGTGAGAAATCATCTCATGATAAATAAACTCATCCTTTTCGGTGGTCATCACCAAATTATCGATTGTCAACATTTTTCCAAAGGCATAACTTTCCAAAACCTGCACCGTCTGAAACTCAGATTTAGCACGGAAAAGCAGCTCTCCTGTATGACGCAAAGACAAGGCAAGATTCTCATCCTTATCCGTAAACCAAACATCACGTGTATATTTTACTTCATCAGGAATCTCTGTTTCAGTTCCTTTACGCTCTTTCAGTAAATTGTCGATGTTCAAACGCTTCATCAGATCAACTTGCCCTCGATTGATTTCCATCGCAGAACCATAATCTGCCTCAAAAGCCTTTTTCAAATAATCATAAGAAATCCAAGGATTTACCTCATCGCCACAAGTAAATACATCTACAGCCGCATAACCATACTCTGGCCAAGTATGAATAGCTAGGTGACTTTCTTGAATCACAACCACCCCAGACACCCCATAAGGAGAAAAGTGGTGAAAGGTAGAATTGATAACCGTAGCTCTAGCCTCCTTGGCCGCATCTACCATAGATTTTTCAATAACAATCACATCATTCAAAATTTCTGGAGTACATCCAAAAAATTCAACCAAAATATGCCGTCCTAAAGTTTGACTCATAAATTCAAGTTTTAATATTAAAAATTCAATATGCTACTGCCAAAACATTAAATACCCCTCTATTGCTAACAGCACTAGGCAACTCCAGCAAATCAAAGATAACAGAAACGCTAAATTAGTATGAAAAATATAAAATAAATCTTTAAATCAAATGTTATGAAAAAACTATTTTCTTTATCTCTCCTGCTTTTTGCATCTATGCTTTTGTTTAATTCTTGTGAAAAGGACGATCACGACCACGATCATGAAGGAGAGTTAATTACTACTTTAACCTACACCCTAACAGATACTTCAGGAAAT
>CAZOLU010000218.1:0-6831 GCA_964580485.1 uncultured Saprospiraceae bacterium
ATATCAGGGCAAAAGACTGGAATTTAACAAGTAGATAGAAATTTAAACCTGCTCTCGGCTCTAAGAAACTATTCAAAACTTAGGTGAATACATTTTAATAGCTTTCAAATATTCTGTACTTTTGCATGATAATTTTTTCATATCAAATTAATTTAAGATCAACATGAAGCATTTATGCATAATTATAATGGCGGCAGTCTTGTGGGGCTCTTGTGATAATCAGAGTCCAGCGTCATCCGATCAACAAACTAAGAACGGAGAAAATATAGAAAAAGAAAAGGGTGGGGGGGATGTCCTTCATTATGGTCTGGTTGAGATCAATGCGACTGATGCTATACCTGCCAATGAGGTCATAGCTAAGTTAGAACAACAGGAGGGACTGGAAGAGATAGCACTAGATGAGGAAACAACTGTTCTTGGACTGAAAGCTGCCAAGGTGGAGGGAGAGGTCCTCCAAGTTTGCCAACATTCAGGCTGTTGGTTCATTATGAAAACAAATCAAGGGAAAGAGTTGTTTATCTCTATGAAAGAACACAAGTCTGTACCCAAAGATTGGGTCGGGAAAACTGTAGTGGCTCAAGGTGACGCATTTATCCGTGAGATTTCTGTAGAAGAACTACAATATGCAGCTAAGGAGGAGGGACTTTCAGAGGAAGAAATTGAAAAAATAACCGAACCCCGATTCGAGTTCGAGTTGGTGGCAGAGGGCGCTATTCTAAAGTCCTAGTTTTTAAAAGTTTATCTTTTTTACAGAAGAAAAGTTAGAAAAAAAACTAAAATATTTTGTTTTGAAACTGAAATAATACTATATTTGCAACCGCTTTGAAAGCAATTAGGGTTGATTCTGTAGCTCAGTTGGTAGAGCATCTGACTTTTAATCAGAGGGTCCCGGGTTCGAGCCCCGGCAGGATCACAACAGAAGTTGATTTTTAAATAATTTTTGGCAACTATTGAAAATCAACAAAATCACAGAAAAAAAAGATTTGAGTAGAACAAATTGTGAAGCTCAAATTTGATTCTGTAGCTCAGTTGGTAGAGCATCTGACTTTTAATCAGAGGGTCCCGGGTTCGAGCCCCGGCAGGATCACAAATTAAAGCTAGCTTTTAATTTTATATATTAAAAGAAATCCAAAAAGCCTTTTCCATGAAATTTGGAAAAGGCTTTTTTTTGCAAATTGGTCAGTTTTCCCCAAAACGATCCTACTAAGACCTGTGTTTTTCTGTACATTTGCAAGAGCTGTAAAAGATTTAGCCTTTGAAATGTTATTTTATTTTCAAAACATCTATCTTTGTGGGGTATTTTCTAAAAGTTCCTGTTTAGTTACCTTTTTATGAAAAACTTATTTAATTTTAGTCATTCAACTATCCCTTCAATAACCCATCTTTTGAGTATGTATATACATTTACCATCTCGAACCCAATGCTTTGCTTTTGCGTTAAGCCTGTTTTGCTCTAGCTGGATTATCTCATCTTCTAGTTTGCAAGCGCAGTGTACCCTTACTACGGAAAGTATGATTTTTACTGATGCTGATTGTGGCCAGAGCAATGGTACTGCAGAGGTGGTGATGACGGGGGCGGCTCCACTTAGCTATCTTTGGTCTAATGGTGCAACAACTGCGGTAGTCTCAGGACTTGCTCCAGGTATATATACTGTAACCGCAACAGATGCCAATTGTAGTCAAATCGTCACTTTTTTTATAAATAGTGCAAATGCTCCTACCGTAGGAACAAATACTACTGCAGATAGCTGTGTGAATACTATTGATGATGGTACTATTGAACTGAATATAACAGGAAATAGCCCATATACTTTGGCTTGGGCAGGTCCTTCTTCAGGCAGCAACACGGCTGTCCCTGCCTTAGATACCATCACAAATCTACCCTCAGGAGATTACAACATTACGGTGACGGATGCCTCAGGCTGTGTAGCTGTATTGACTACAACAGTAGCTGAAAACGGTAGCCTCTCACAAAACCTATCAACAACTACACCTAGCTGTGGAGGAGCTAATGATGGAAGTATTACCATCACTCCAACTAGTGGAAGTGTACCCTTCGATTATTTTTTAAATGGAACTTTGGTTACACAAACTTTTGGTCCTCATACCTTCTCTAATTTAGGAGGAGGAGTTTATATTACAACTGTTAGCGACCAAACGGGCTGTAGTTTTGTGGATACGATCTTATTGAATGAGGCTGGTGCCAATGCTCTAAATGCTGGGGATTTCTCTATTACGAATGTTTCCTGTCCTGGCAGTTATGGTGCTATTGCTTCTTTGACCTGCCCAACTTGTGAAGTATTTGATACGGCTGGAAATTCGCTAGGGCAATTGTCAAGCGGGGTAAATACCCTTATCCCTGGTCCTTATGAAGTTCGCTTTACTAATCTTAGTGGTTGTACCTCTTTCTTCCCTTTTGTCATTACCTCACCCGATCTTTGGAACTTATCTATTCTTGCGACCAACCCAGGTTGTGTGGCTGGAGATATTGACCTGACGGTAACAGGTGCTACGGGCCCTTATACCTACAATTGGTCGAGTGGAGCTACTAGCCAAGATCTTACAGGGGTTCCTGCTGGAAATTACAGCCTCACAATTACAGATGCCAATACTTGTACTACAACCCGCAACAATATCAACGTACCAGCTTGTTCTTCAATTGATACCTTAAATGTGACACTTTTTACAGGTACTACCAATACCACTTGCTTGGATACTAGCGCATTGCCTGGAACCCTCGCTGCGGTAAGTGATTTAGGCTGTAGCCCACTAGATAATGGAAGTATCACTAATATCAACAATGCACTGGCTTGTGTAGACTTCCAAGCAAATAATCTACCTGGAACAGACACCGTTTGTATAGCAATCTGCGACAATAATGCATTTTGTGATACCACTATTATCGTTTATACAGTGCTTCCCGCTATTGACACAGCTATAATTAATGTAGCTGCACAAGATCCTGTTGTGGCAATTGATACTTGTCCGCTCAATCTACAACTTTCAGGAGCATTAGCTTCTGTAAATGATTTAGGTTGTGATCAACAGAATGTTGGAACCATCAACTTGAATCTTACTACGGGCTGTGTGAATTATACGCCCCCAGCAGCTGCTATGAACTCTGGAATCCGTTCTGACACCGTTTGTGTAGAGCTTTGTGATGTGAATGGTTTTTGTGATACTGTGATTTATATTTTTAATAATTTAGAACCTGCTTGTGGTAATCTACTACCCAATACTCCAATTGTACAACAACTGACCGACTGTTCGAACCTCAAGGCTTGTATCCCAACCATTCCACGAGATAGCGTACAAGCCGGAGAATATGTTTTCTCCATCAATGGAGCACCTTACACGGGCGCTTTTGATCCTTGTAACGAAGTCAACCTCTTACAGTATCCTGTATCACTAGCCCCAGCCTGTACCGGTGGCTATGAGGTAAGCTGGGTAGCAAATGGAATATTCTATGGTCCAGATACAGTGGCAGGACTGAGTGGTGTACTTGCATTCATGAACTTCAATGATGGAAATACCGCTTGGAGCATCAGCTCCGACAGCTCGGTCATTACAGGAAACAATACCAATGGAAACACCAATTATGGGAATCTCAACATTACCTGCATAACATCAGGGACTGTTGCTAATATTGGTGCAACACTACAACCTGTATCTGCATTGGGTACCGAACTAACTTTTGCTACACAGGGAGTTTATACTATTGAAGTAGAAGGTCCATTTAACTGTATGGATACAACTACCCTAACCATTTATTGTGCAACTACAGAGCAATACTTTGACACTATTCAAGTTGGGGAAAGCAATACTTTTTGCTTGGATACTACCGAGGTGTCTTCTGTTGATACCATATACAATTTCTGTTCGAATACATCCACCAACTCTGCAAGCTTTATCATTGACCAAAATACGGCTTGTGTTACTTATATCGGCGATAGCCTAGGTAGTGATATTGGCTGTTTCTTGGTTTGCTCTGCTAATGGAGCCTGTGATACTACCTATATGTATATTGATGTAGGGTTACCTGCTCCAATTGCTGTGGATGATTCTTTAGAATTAGTTTTTGGACAAACGGCCGGTACTATAGATGTTTGTGTGAATGATACATTTAATCCTGCAAGCTACACCATTATAGTATTGACACAACCTAGCAAAGGAACCCTCAATCAAAATGATTGTTCGTTCACTTACACGGTGAATAATGGTCAATGTGGAGAAGATTTCTTTGAATATATTATATTCAACAACTGGGGGGCAGACACGGCAACGGTCATCATCAATACAGCTTGTGATCCTTTTGTAGTTTATGATGGGTTTTCTCCTAATGGGGATGGGATTAATGACTTTTTTGTAATTGGAACCATCAATAGTTTTCCTAACAATCGAGTGAGTATTTTCAATCGATGGGGAAATAAAGTATATGAACAACGCAATTATCAGAATGATTGGGATGGAACTTTCAACGGAAGGGATCTACCTGATGATTTTTACTATGTAATTGTATACGATCAGAGTGATGCTATTTTGGTGCAAAAATGGATCAGAATATCAAGATAATCAAGTTTTAGATATTAAAATCACATCTTTAAAAAATTTAAAGATTATTTATCAATGAAATCAATCTCCTTGCATATCCTTCTTTGGATGACTATACTTTGTTGTAGTCAGGTTGTTGTTGCACAACAAACTGCTCGCATGAGTCGAGCCAACAAGTTTTTTCGTGAATTAAATTATCAAAACGCCATCAAATTGTACGAAAAGGTGCTCTCTAAGGAAGTTGTTCCCGAGGCTTTGTTCAATCTGCCAGAGTGCTATCGCAAAATTGGAGATTACAAAAGAGCAGAAGTATGGTATGCCCAAGCGGTTATGCACCCTGAGGCTACTCCTGAACTCCATTTCTACTATGGCCTTTGTCAGTTGTCTAATGACAAGCCAGATATGGCTCAAGCCTCTTTTGAAAAGTTTATTGAACTATCTCCTGGCGACCTTAGAGGGCCTCAGCTCTTATTGGCGTGCAAAGATAGTGTACGTCATATCTTGCAAAACAGTGGCGCACTTTATCTTGTACGCAATGTATCAGAGATCAATACCCGATTTGATGAGTTTGCAGTAACCAAGCATCGCAAAGGAATTGTCTACTGTGCAGAACGGGATACGGCGGGCGGCTTTAGCCGATGGACTAGCGCCTGGACCAACCGCCCTTTCACCGATGTTTATTATGTAGATCGTCGTTTGGTGGATGAAGAAGTGATGAAGTACAAATATGGAAAACCTCGTGTTTTTGATAAAATCGTAAACACTAAACTCCATGATGGCCCCGTTTGTTTCTCTCCTGATGGGACTACCATGTATTTTACTCGCAATTTTTACAACAAAGGCAAATTTATACGCGATGGACAAGGAATTGTACAGACCCAAATTATGAGTGTAAAAATGACCAACTCTGGCTGGGAGAAAAAAGGCCAAAAACTCAACTTTGCTCGCAAGGACTATTCCGTGGCACATCCTACGATTACCCCCAAGGGGGATAAAATGTATTTCGCATCGGATATGCCTGGGGGCTTTGGTCGAATGGATCTGTATGTAGCCTATAAAGAAGGTAACCGCTGGAGTGAACCTATCAACCTTGGTCCTGAAATCAACACAGAAGGGGATGAGGTCTTTCCTTGGGTACATCCTGATGGTTCTCTTTATTTTGCATCTGATGGGCATACTGGATTGGGAGGTTATGATATTTACTCTTCAAAATCAAACAGAGGGCGCTGGTCGCCACTGGAGAATGTAGGGGCTCCTATCAACTCTTCTTATGATGATTTTGCTTTTAGCATCGACTCTAATGGGGTTTCGGGCTATTTCTCTTCTAACCGAGATAGCAGTATTGGGGGAACAGATATTTACTCTTTTACCAAACTGGCCGTTCAAACCAACTTATTGGTCTTTGACAAGGCTACTGGAAAAGGAGTTGAAAATGTTACACTCACTTCACCTTGTTTTCCTCGTAAAGATTTTGCCACGAATGTTGATGGTAAAGCCTATCTCTCCCTACCGCTTAATCGGGTATGTGAATTTACAATAGCTTCTGCTTATGGAGATACTACTATTAGTATTTCTACGGAAGGTTATGCCATTGGTGCTAAACTGTTCATACAGGTGCCTTTGGGAAGGAAAAAACTAGATGTTTATGTAGAAGGGCGGCTCAGCAATCAAGATTCTGGAGATCCTATCGCAGATGCACAAATTGAGGTCTTGAGCTCTTGTGATGTCAATCCCCAAACCACAACAACCGATAGTGATGGAAATTATAGTATCAAGATCCGTCCAAATTGTCAGTATGTTGTTAAAGTTATTAAGGAAGGCTATTTTACGAGCACCACTGCCTTTAATACTATGGGACTGAATCAGGATTCTACGATTACTGCCGATATTGCTTTGCCAGAATCTTTTGAAAATGCCGTTTTGTTGGACACCTCATCTGTCTATCAAATTGAAACGATTTATTACGATTATGATCAAGATCGAATCAATTTGGAATCTTCCGTAGGTATTCAACAACTCCTAACACTCATGCAGCAGCAAGAAGACTTGGCCGTAGAAATTCGCTCTCATACCGACTCAAGAGGAGATGCTTCTTATAATCAAATGCTTTCTGCTCGTCGTGCTAAAGGTGTAGCAGATTATCTGATCGAAAATGGTATTTCAGAGGATCGGGTGAGTTATATCGGTTTGGGTGAATCTCAATTACTGAATGGTTGCAACGACTTCGCCTCTTGTACTGAAGAAGAACATCGTGTGAATCGCCGTACTGAGTTTCGGGTGA
>CAZOLU010000219.1:0-6758 GCA_964580485.1 uncultured Saprospiraceae bacterium
ATTGCTCACGTTGACCATGGTAAAACCTCCCTTGTAGACAAAATCTTACATCACTGTCGTTTGTTCCGCGAGCATGAAGAAACGGGTGAGCTTATTTTAGACAATAATGATCAAGAACGTGAGCGAGGAATTACCATCTTGGCAAAAAACGTTTCGGTTACCTATAAGGGTACAAAAATCAACATCATCGACACCCCAGGCCACGCCGATTTTGGCGGAGAGGTAGAGCGTGTATTAAACATGGCCGATGGTGTATTATTGCTAGTAGATGCTTTTGAAGGGCCTATGCCGCAAACTCGTTATGTACTTTCCAAGGCCTTGGAATTAGGAAAAAAGGTGATTCTAGTAGTGAATAAAGTAGATAAAGATAATTGCCGACCAGATGAAGTGCATGAAGAAGTGTTTGATTTAATGTTTAACCTAGATGCTACCGAGGAACAACTAGAGTTCAACACCGTTTATGGTTCTGCCAAAAACAACTGGATGGGGGAAGACTGGGCAAATCCTACAGAAGATCTATCCTACCTTTTAGATGTAGTGTTAGAAGATATTCCCGCCCCTGAGGCCAATGATGGTACACTTCAAATGCAAATTACCAGTATCGACTACTCTCAATATATTGGTCGTATGGCAATTGGTCGTGTGCATCGTGGAGTTATCAAAGATAACCAACCTGTATCTGTTGTAAAAAGAGATGGTAGCATCGAAAAAGCACGGGTTCGCAAACTCTACACCTTCGAAGGCCTAGGTAAAGCCGAAACTCAGGAGGTTCAAAATGGTGACCTTTGTGCCGTAGTAGGTATTGAAAACTTCGAAATTGGGGATACTATCGCTGATTTTGAAGAACCAGAAGGCCTAACTCCAATGAAAATTGATGAGCCAACCATGAGTATGTTGTTTACCATCAACGACTCGCCTTTCTTCGGTAAGGAAGGTAAATACGTTACTTCTCGTCACTTGAGAGAACGCCTGTATAAAGAATTGGAGAAAAATCTAGCCCTGCGTGTGCAAGAAACAGAATCTCCAGACTCCTATATGGTATTCGGTCGGGGGGTCATGCACCTTTCTGTATTGATTGAAACCATGCGCCGTGAAGGCTATGAGTTCCAGGTTGGTAAGCCAAGAGTATTGGTAAAAATGGTAGATGGTAAAAAACACGAGCCTGTGGAATTGCTTTCTATCGATGTACCTGAAAACTTCTCTGGCAAAGTCATTGAATTGGTCACGCAACGTAAAGGGGATATGACTATCATGGAACCCAAAGGTGATTTGATGCACCTAGAGTTCCACATCCCTTCTCGTGGGATTATCGGTCTACGTACCAATATTTTGAATAGTACTGCAGGGGAAGCCGTAATGACCCACCGTTTCATGGAATACCAAGCATGGAAAGGAGATATCCCTTCTCGCAACAAAGGGGCATTAATCGCTTTAGAAAATGGAACAGCAATTCCTTATGCGATGGATAAATTGAAAGACCGTGGGGTGTTCTTCATCCCAACAGGGGTAGACATCTACGAAGGTCAGGTTATTGGAGAACATATCCGTGAAAATGACTTGGTTATCAACATCACGAAGACGAAGAAGTTGACCAATATGCGTTCTTCTGGTGCAGATGACAAAGTAAAACTTCCACCGCCACAAGATTTTTCTTTAGAACAATACATGGAATATGTAGGGGATGATGAATATCTAGAAATCACTCCCGAAAGCCTTCGCCTGCGTAAAATCTACCTCAAAGAGCATGAGCGCAAACGCGCTGCTAATGCGGGGAATGTTGTAATTCAGAAATAGCGAAGGGATAAAAACATGAGTTATCCCTTATCTTGAGCCCATAGAGCAGATTAAATATTGCATTTGCTTGGTAGACACTAGACTATACCCATGGTATCATCTCTACTACTCAGTTGAGGGATAACTCATATTACTCATCAAGTACTAGCGTTTAAGCTTCTTCGCCCTCTTGTATACGCAATTGAAAACCATTGCCATGAATGTTTACAATTTCAATATCGTTGTCTTTTTTGAGGTACTTGCGAAGTTTCGTTACAAATACATCCATCGAGCGGGCTGTAAAATAGTTGTCTTCGCCCCAAATTTCTTTCAAGGCTACACTACGAGGTAAAATATCGTTGACATACTGACAGAACATTCTCAAAAGCTCGGCTTCTTTAGGAGAAAGCTTATCCTGTTCTTCTACATCTTTATCCTTGAAGGTAAGAATCCGCAGAGGATAATTGAAGTGAAACTTTCCAATGTTAAATTCTTTGGCTTCTTGTTTTTGGCGTTCGGGCGTAACACTACGTTTTAAAACTGCTTGGATGCGATAAAGCAACTCTTCAGAAGTAAAGGGCTTTGAAATATAATCATCTGCTCCTAACTTGAAACCTTTGATAATATCCTCCTTCATGGTTTTGGCAGTAAGGAAGATGATAGGTACATCTTGGTCTAAGTCTCGAACATCCTTGGCTAAAGCAAAACCATCTTTTTTGGGCATCATTACATCGAAAATACAGAGATCAAAATCTCCTTTTTTGAAGGTTTCTAGACCTTCCTCACCATCGGTTGCCAAGGTAATATCATAATCATTCATCTCCAAATAAGAACAAAGCACATCTCCAAAATTTCTATCATCTTCTACTAGGAGAATTTTACTATTCTGACTCATATTTTTATAAATTTTATTCCCAACAATTTATGCTAGATTTTGGGATAGATTAGGAACAAAGTAAGGGCTAATGACAATTTTTGACAACCCTTGAGGATTGTCAATATGTTAAAATCCTACATAAAATATGCCGAATTTGCATTTCTTACTGTTTTTTCAATAATCAGCATCAACTAGTAGATGCTTTGCTAAGCGTCTATATTATACTTATACGGAAAAATTAGAATAAAAGTTGAGCCTTTGCCCAATTCACTTTTTACATCAATTTGTCCAGCATGTGCGGTCAATATGGCTTTCACATAGCTCAAGCCCAAACCAAAGCCTTTAATATCATGTACATCCCCAGTAGGTACTCTATAAAACTTATCGAAGATGTGCTTTCGAGCTTCTTTGGTGATTCCCAGCCCCTTATCTTCAATCATAATCTTGATTCCACTAGAAGCATCTCTTGTACGGATGGTAATTTCGGGCTGTTCGGGGGAATATTTGTTCGCATTATCCAAAAGGTTATGAATCACATTGGTAAAATGCGTTTCATCGGCTTCTATTTCCATATTAGTAGCCTGCAAATCCAATGCTACCTTACCCGCCTTTTGTTCTACCTGCAAAGCAATTTTATCGGCAGCTCGACGGATAATGTCATGTACGTCAATTACCTCTATATTCAGTTTAAACTCACGCTTATCGATTCTTGCCATTTGCAACACCTTTCCCACCTGACTATTCATTCGGTTGTTTTCTTCCTTAATAATATTGATAAAGCGTTCTGCTTTTTCAGGCTTTGGGCCATTAACAATCGTTTTGAGGGCATCCGTAGCCAATGAGATGGTTGCAATAGGGGTTTTGAACTCATGGGTCATATTATTTAGAAAATCATTTTTCATCTCCGAGAGGTGCTTTTGCCTAAAAATGACACTGATGGTATAATAAAACCCATAGATGACAATCCCTGTAAATAAAAGGGTAAGGATTAAGTTCCAAATCAACCCCTTCCAGATATAGGATTTTTTATGTGGAAAATCAATGTAGAGTCGAGCAAGATCTTCTTTAGCAGAAGGGAAAAGACTTACTTTGTAGCGAAACCCTTCTGGAGAGTCATAACGCTGACGATGCTCTGCACAAACCTGATTGGTGAGGACAAAAACTTTCTTTTTCATTGAGAAAACCCCATAAGCATACTCAGTTTGCAGTCCTTTTTGCTCGAGTTCTTGACGCAGCAGTTCCCCTACTAATTTAATACTCAGGCGTTGCTCAATTGGTACATTTTGTACAATACTGTGATGGGTAAAGTAGGTGCGGAAATGGATCATAAAGGCTTCGCTGCTTCCCTTTTTCCATGTTCTACTCACCACCTGCCGTTCAAAAAGCTTATCTTCTAGCTGTTTTATACCCTCTGGGGGAATGGTATCAACGGCAGAATATGGTTTAACTTCGGCGGTATCTTCCCGATTCAAGGCAGTGTGAATAGCTTCTACTTCTACTGTGGTAGAAAATTCATCCCCTAGCCCTCCATTGATTTTAAGTTGTGGAATATTGTAAAGGTCAGCAGTTTGCTCGATTTCTGCCTGTTCTAATTTTCGCACCACATTATCTAAAGCGGCATGTACATTATTGTCGAACAACTCGGTATTGAGTTGGAAGCTACTATAAATGGTATAAAGTTGCATGCCAAAAATGCCTGCTAAAGCAGCACTCATGACCCCTACAATCAACCAAATAGCTCGTTTAGACATGTACATCAGGACAATAGTTTTAAATAAATTGTCACAAAAGAATAAAAAAAAGAAATTTTACAAAAAACAAATGCGCTTAAAGCCTGTAAATCAAACAATTACGACAAAACACTGATTTTACACTTGAATTTTAACAAAAATAAAAAAGTTTGGAGGTCACAACTTTGATTTTTTTAGCATTAACTTATGATTAACGACTAAAAGTCCCCCCCTAAGCTCTTAGTAGATATCTTTGAGCATTACATTACCATTAAAATGCTTATTTCACATAGTTCTGCTGGAGTAGATACAAGTACTCTACGAGGCTATAGTATGTCACAAAAAGGAATTGGTTGAACAAAATCAACCTTCGGGGGAGCAGACAACTCTCCTAAAAATCCTAAACACCAAGACAGGATTTTGTTCTTCAATTCCTTTGAACTTAAACCCTGAGCCACTGGCTCAACTCAACACCAATGTTCAAACTCCGTAATGTGGACTTTTCCCCAAGTCCCATTCCCCATGTTACCTCTCCGTATTTCGGAGGGGTTTCTTTTTTTAGTAGAAACCGTTAGAGAGTGTTGGACTGTTACTCCAAAAATAAGAACTTTCCAGAGTCGTATATTTTTTCACCATCAGCAAAGATCTCTCCCCCATTTTTCATATCTGCAATCATATCCCAGTGGATAGCAGATTGATTTTTACCCCCACACTGCAAATAAGTTTGCCCTACGGCCATATGCACCGTTCCTCCAATTTTTTCATCGAAAAGGATATTTTTCACGGGTTGTTGAATCCGCATATTTGTGCCAATAGCCACCTCTCCAAAATAACGTGCCCCGTCAATAGCAAAGATCTTATCGAGCAGTGCCCCTCCTTTTTTAGCTTCCCATTTTTCCACCCTTCCATCCTTCACCCAAAGGGTAATCCCTTCTACCTCCTGCCCCATATACATAGAAGGGTAAGCAAAATGAATCGTCCCATTGATAGAGTCTTCAATTGGTGCAGAATAAACCTCCCCTGAGGGCATATTAGTTTTACCATCAGAGTTGATCCAAGTACGCCCTTTAACGGAGAACTTGATGTCGATCCCATCGCCTTTATAATGAATTTGATCTTTAGTATTGAGCACATCTACAATCTGCTGTTGCATACGACTGCGCTGCTCCCAAGCGGCCTGTGGGTTGTCATCATACAAATGACAAGCATGGTAAATAAAATCAGCATACTCTTCCAGGGTCATCCCTGCATTCTGAGCAAAAGCTAGAGTAGGATATTCACAGAGGTTGCGCTTCATCTCCAATTTAGCAGTACGTTCAGAATAAGCCTTGCGATAAGGAGCTAATGCTTTGGATAGGATCTGCTGTTTTTTAAAATCAGCGGCCTTGGGACTTTTGCTATAATAAGGTGCACGGATATAGATATAAGCCTCATAATGCTGCATAGCCTCGGCATAGAGCGGATTTACAAAGTTTAACTGTTCCTCATTACTCTCCTCCATTCGGATACTGCCTTGATCTCTAAAGCCCATGCTTACCAAGGGCTGTCCACCAGCCTTTAAGGCATAGCGATATACCTCTCGAACTAAGGGTTCTGCTAAGCTTGTAGATTGTATAAAAAGCCGTTCACCCGCTTGCAGATTAACACAATAATTCACAAGGAGTTGTGCATATTTTTCAATGATTGTCATATCTTTTAATTTTTTAATGAACAGGGAGCGTTTGTAAAACCTACCCCCATACGCTTGGGTATTGCCTTGAAAACTTGGAAGATCTCAAAGTGTAATGGCTAGCAACCTTAATGCTTATACACCCTGGTGATCTCCACTACCTTTTGTAGATCTAGGTCATATTGTACGCGCACGTCATAGCTATGTCCACAATGCTTGCAATGCGCTTTGGCATCGGTTTCTATCCAGTCGTAATCGCCCCCTGTGGGGGCTAAACTAATTCGCAGCCCACTAAAACTAGGACTTCCCTTAGTGTGACAAGTGGGACAAGGATGATCTTTTAGTGCCATAGCAATTCTTGTTTATTAACAATAAAATCAGGATTGATAGCTTATTGCTTCAAGGTCAGGTTAAAATCACGAGAACTGGGTTTCAGCATTTTTACAAAATTTCGTGTCAAAATAGTCAACTTCAAGAAAGAATCGAACCAAAATATACTAAACTAAAGTGTTCATTTTTGTTAATTTAGTCTTGAACTTAAACCAATACTTTGCAAAGAAATGGTTGTTTTAAACCAAATTAGGCAAACGCCCATCTCGTGAATTTAACCTGCTTCAAGGTTAAAAATACTATAAATTCAGATCTTTTCTTATTTTTAACTGACATTACGCAGTTGAAAAATTAGGTAAATTGATATTTTTTTCTAGAC
>CAZOLU010000220.1:0-6751 GCA_964580485.1 uncultured Saprospiraceae bacterium
ACAGATTGCGCTACTCAAGCTGCAGGATGGGAGGCAAGTTGGACCTGCAATACCGCCCCCTCTGCCTGTGATGAGCCTCAAAATTTAAGCGAAAGCAACATTACACATAACGATATGTTGCTAAACTGGGATGATGTTAGCGGAGCTACGGCTTATGAATTGCGCATTAAACGTTCTTTAGCGAACACTTGGGATAGTTACACCCTAAGCAATTCGGAGTTTCAAGCCAGTGGACTAGCGGAAGACGGGCTTTATCACTGGCAGGTGCGTGCCGTCTGTGGAGGAGGGCTCTACTCTGCATGGAATGGTCGAGAGTTTGTCAACAACTCAGGCTTGAACAATGGAACTACCAACGCTTGTAGCGGTCGATTTACAGATAGTGGCGGAGAACTGCACAATTATAAAAATGGAGAAAATTGGACCTATACCATTGCCCCCATCAATGCAACATCTGTAACCCTTAACTTCAGCTCTTTTCACATTGAAAATAATTATGATTACCTCTACATTTATGATGGGCCAAGCAGCTCAGCACCTTTGATAGGAACTTATACAGGTACCAACAGCCCAGGTACGATTAGTTCCACTGGAGGCAGCTTAACCATTCGTTTTAGCTCAGATAGCTGGACCGTTCGTGAGGGTTGGACCGCAGATTGGACCTGTGATGCGGGTATTCCAATTTTTGGAAATCCCATTTTACTAGACACTAGCATGTCAGGGCGTTTAGATTGTGGGTTGAGTTATCACGATTTTTATGACAGTGGCGATTTAGCTGGTTTTTATGCAAATAATGAGCAGCATGAAATGACCTTTTGCAATCCTGATAGTACAGAGGCGGTGCGCCTGTCCTTCCGCCCCAACCCCACTGCTGCCCAACAGTTAAGCATCAGCTCTCAAAGCACTGGAAATGATTATCTTTATATCTATAATGGAGAAAGCAGTGCTGCTAATTTAATTGGTGCATATACTGGAGCCTCTAGTGCATCCCCTCAACCTGGCACCTTTATTTCTAGTGGGCATTGTATCACGGTAAAAATGGAGTCTGACAATAATTTTGTGGGGAATGGTTGGATCGCACGCCTGTACTGCGCCAGTCCTCCTACTGATTTGGGTACCGTTTGGGTTGGGGGCCTTGCTGGTACACAGACCTTTACGGATCAAGGCGGCACAGCCGCCAATTATGGAAACAACGAAAACTATCGTATCACCTACTGCCCCGACCCCACAGCACCTAGTGGAGAAGTGGTTTGGGCAGATTTTACCGCTACGGCACTTGGTATCGAGCGCAATTGGGACTATCTCTATGTTTATGATGGACCCGATATGGATAGCCGACTCATCGCTGTTTATACGGGAGATGCCTCCAATACCAATCACTTGGGAATTATAAAAGCGAGTATTGAGAACAGCTCTGGCTGCTTGACCTTTCAGTTTTTCTCAGACGTGGCTACGGTCGCTTCGGGCTGGCGAGCTGATATGTACACTGGCGCTCCACGACTATCTTATGGTGCCGATCATTGTAGTAGTGCTACCCCAATTACAGAACTGGGAGCCACTTATGCAGGTTCTACTAGTACTGCGACTGGGGCACCTGGCAACCCTGACCCCAATTTGAGTATTGAATTACCTAGTTTAGTGGAATGCTCTGGGGCGAATGCAATCACTCGCTTGGAGAACAGCGTTTGGTATCGTTTTAGCACGCCCGACACCCTTTGTAATGCTACTAATTTCAACGTTCGACTAGATAACATCTCCTGTCAGTCAGAAGCTTCTGGGGGCTCTGGAGTGCAATTTGTACTCTATGAAGCGGCAAGCTGTCAGTCGGGGGCTGCTTGGGGCGCACCGCTATATTGTGCCGATAAATTGGTGAATGGTGATGTGGTAGATGTCGCCCCTTATTTGCAACCCAATACCGCTTACTATATTATGATTGATGGTTTTGCAGGACAAAACTGCAATTTTGACCTAGATATGGAAGCAATAGGCGCAACTGGAAGCACAAGCTGTGCCCTGCCACTAGATTTACTGGATTTCCGTGCCGTTCCGAGGAGTAACCATGTACAACTTTACTGGGCTACGGCTTTCGAAAGTGAATTTGAAGGGTTTGTACTGCAGAGGGCTCTGCCCGATGGGGTTAGCTTTGAAGATATTGCTTTCATTCCTGCTCAAGGGAATAATACAGCGGAGGAGACTTCTTACGAATATCCAGATTATAATTTTTTGGTAAATGCAGTGAATTATTATCGTTTAAAAGAGGTTAATTATGATGGTTCGGAATCTTATCATCATGTGGTGAGTGTGGATATGCGTCGTAATGAAATAGAAAATGAGCTTGTTGTTGCCCCTAATCCAGCGAGAAATCAGATTCGTTTTTCTATGTATTCTGATTGGGCAGGCAGTTATGAATTGACGCTATATGATATGACAGGGCGTGAAATTTTTCGCACCCATGGAGAAGTAACCCAAGGCCTTTGGCAAGAGTTTATGGATATTAGTGCGCTAGCAGCAGGAGTCTATGCTTATCAAATTCGATTCCCACATCGCTATGTTGCAGGGCGCTTTGAAAAAACGGAGTAATTGTATAAGTAGAGCATTCTTTTATTTTTTTATTATATTAACGAATCCTTATTCGGCAAGGAATCACTATCAACAATAATTAAATTAACCATATATGGCAACAACAGATACTTTTGAGGAAAAACAACGTTTTCGGCAACCTGTGATCTTTATAATTTTGATGCTCTTATTGGGCTTATCTCTTTGGGGAATTATTCAACAGGTGATTTTGCGACAACCTTTTGGTAATAATCCAGCACCAGACTTTGTACTCATTTTATTCTCAATGATTCCAGTGCTGCTTCTGCTCTTTTTTATATTTATGCAACAACTTACCCGCATTGATCCCAATTATATTGAGGTTTACATTTCTCCATTTGGGAGGCGTAAAATCAGTTGGGAAAGTATAGAAAAAGCCTATATCCGAGATTACAACCCCTTAATTGAGTATGGAGGATGGGGGATTCGGTATAGTTTTAGTGGTAAAGGAGTGGCGTACAGCGTAGGAGCTGGACGAAAAGGCCTTCAATTAGAGCTAAAAGATGGGCAAAAAGTACTCATTGGCACTAAAGAAGCAGAAGCCTTAGGACAGTTCTTAAAAAAACATAAATTACAATAACATTTATTCCCTATATCTCCATAAACCTATGAATATCAAGAAAATTCAACAACAGACTACACAAACAAAAGTACAGGTCAATACATGGGTATCTCAGTCTATCAATGCGAAGAAAAGCTTAGAACAGCCCCCTTCGACCAACTTAGAAACTGCAAGATATTTTCAGGTGGAGCATAATTTCAGTATGAAAATGCTGCGAAAACCAAAACGCTAAAGCTCCTAAAAAAATAGTGCTAGGCTATTCATCTTCACCACCTATCACTATTCCTATTTATAGAATTGGCTCATCCTCATGCATAACCAATTGCGTAGTATTTCGAATACGCTCTTCCAAAAACAACCTACGCCCCTTAGCAAAGCGATCCAACATCGCAGGAGTTGTATGACGTATGGTAATCAACTTCAAATCTGAAATCAGTTCACATTTGTATTCCTCTTCTAATTCCGCTAGCAAGGTTTCCACTTTTCTAGGATCATGATCAATACATACCGAAAAAGCCAAAGCTGTATTTTGAGTCATATTGACTTTAATCCGATGTTTAGCAAAAATTGCAAAAAGCTTGGAAAAGCGGAGCTCATCTACAAAATAAAAAGACTTTGATACAATTTTCAATAATGCTTGCCGTCTTTTCAGCACGATCACAGGAGGGTAGTTGCTTATTTTTTCACTGCTAACCACCGTTCCTACCCCTTCAGGATTTACAAAAGATCGCACATACATCGGAATTTGTTTGTTCTGCAAAGGACGCAAGGTTTTGGGATGAATCACCTGAGCACCATAATAAGTCATTTCAATTGCCTCTTGATATGAAATTTTTTCCATCAATACTACATCATCAAACACACGAGGATCGCCTGTTAATACCCCAGCTACATCTTTCCAGATACTCATACTCTCTGCATTCAAACAATAAGAGAAAATAGCAGCCGTATAATCAGACCCCTCTCGCCCAAGGGTAGTTGTAAAATTTTCAGAAGTTACTCCTAAAAAGCCTTGTGTCAAAACAATCCCTTCTGCTCTAAGTGGAGGTACTTTGCTTTGAATACGTTTTTTGGTCGCTTCCCAATCTACATTGGCATCTCGATAGGTATTATCGGTTAAAATACAATCTCGCACATCCAACCACTGTGTTTTCACCCCCTCTTTATTAAGAAAAGCTGCTACAATTTTGGTAGACAACAACTCCCCTACCGATACAATTTGGTCATACAGGTAATCATAGGGATCATGAGGTTCTTCCTCCAAAATCCATTCTATATCAATAAATAAATCACTAACTTCATCAAAAATAGGATGATGTCTTGCTTCTTGAAAGAGCTCTTGGAGCAAGCCCTGATGATGAGCCTTTACTTGGTTCAGTTCGGACATAGCCTTCCCATTCTGTTCAACATAAGCTTGTACCACTCGCTCTAAGGCATTGGTCGTTTTTCCCGAAGCAGATACTACTACTAATGGCGCATCCGTACCATATTTTTTGATAATGCCTACAACATTTCGTATAGATGCCGCATCTTTGATAGAAGCACCACCAAACTTAAATACCTTCATAGAAAATTGTTTTTATACTTGCCCTTTATTTTGACAACTTCTAACTTTGCTAATAGTTATATTAAAAAATAGCTATAAACATTTTTAAGGCAAAGCAGTTAAATTTATTTTAAAATGAGTCGCAAAAATACGATTTATAGATGAAAATACTTTTTTGGTAGCATCATTTCTTTATTAATTTTGGGCAATAACCTAAAGCTAAGAGCCTAACCTTATTATATTTTGTGGAATAAAGATAGAAAAAAGAGCAGCAACTTGTTTTTTGGTATAAAATCTGAAGTGAGCAAGGCTAGCAAAACAAGTACTTGGCAATAAAAAGTGCACGCTTTTTGTACATACTAAAAATATAGTTTTACTTTTGAACCAACAACCATAGTAATTTAGAGTATGTTTAAAATTGTAGGTACTTATCAACAATAGTTTAAGTCCCTAATTCAACTAGTAGATAGAAGTTTAAACCTGCTCTTGTTAAAAATCAATACATAATGACATCAGTACCCAAGATCAAGCAGTTTCTCCTGCTATTTATTCTAAGTTTTCCCCTGCTGTTGAATGCACAAGCTGAAATTATTTATTTAGAAAATCCTTCTTTTGAGGATGAGCCTCGTGCGGGATGGCAACCTAATAGCTGGATCGATTGTGGATTTCCAGGCGAGTCGGCTCCCGATGTGCAACCTTATGGAGGATTTGGAGTAACCCAGCCCGCTCAAAATCAAAATACGTACTTAGGCTTGGTGGTACGAGAACATAAGACTTGGGAATGTGTGAGTCAGCGGCTGCGCCGCCCTATGCGTCAAGGACAGTGCTATAAATTTTCTATTTATCTATCCCGTTCTGCGCAGTATGTTAGTCCAACCAAAAAAGAGCCCAATCGCCTCACCAACTTTGAAAAAGGGACGGTCTTGCGGATTTATGGAGGGAATGGTCCTAGAGATCGTGCTGAAATGCTTGCTTCGACCGAAGTGATCGAGCATACAGACTGGCGACAGTACAAGTTTGAGTTTACGCCAAAAAATGGTGATTATCAATATTTCTTTTTAGAGGCTTATTACAAAACACCTACCATGTTTTATTATAATGGCAATCTATTGCTTGATAATGCTTCAGAGATCTATAGTTGTGATATTCCTGATCCAGATACAGATGTTGTTGCCAATAACGATAAAAAGAATAATGTTAATATTAAACCCAAAGATCCTAAAGATCCTGTACAAGATCCCTTTAAAGAAACCCCCAAAGAAGAAGAGGTGAAAGAAGAAGATCGAGGTAATTTTGATCCTAAAATGCAAGCCAAGGATTTGAAAGTTGGTTATACCTTCCGACTCGAAAACCTTTATTTTCAAGCAGATTCTTCCAATATCTCTAGAAATGCATCTCGCGTACTGAGCGAATTGGTGACCTTTCTCAAAAACAACCCTAAAGTTTCTATTGAGGTAGGAGGACATACCAACGGCTTGCCTGCACATGAATATTGCGATCGCTTATCTTCTGCTCGAGCACAAAATGTAGCTCGTTTTCTTACCCTCAACGGAATTGATCGCCGCCGCATCACCCACAAGGGCTATGGCAAACGCAAGCCTATTGCCGACAACGAAACCGAACAGGGAAAACGACTCAATCAGCGGGTTGAAATAAAGATTACGGGGTTAGACTAGCTGGTCTGCCCCAAGTAAGCATTTAATAAAAAAGAGTAGCTGCCTATATATGGGTAGCTACTCTTTTTTACATCCCTCAGGAGAGCTGCTTAATATTGATGTATTTTGTAGTTTTTTTTGTATCTTCACCAAACATTAGACTAATAATCAGACATTTAAATTAAAAATATTTTGATATAAACCTTAAATAGCTGATTTTGTTAAGTATTATGTCAAATAATAGATTTTTCTTCCAAAAACCAGAGTTATGATGCCAACTAATTTGCGTATACTGATCTTTCTAGGATCAATACTCCCCCTAGGACTATACGCACAAGACCAAAAAGCCTTGATTCAAAACTTCCTTAATGAGCAAATTGAGGAGCTTCAATT
>CAZOLU010000221.1:0-3472 GCA_964580485.1 uncultured Saprospiraceae bacterium
GCTTTCCAACAGATACTAAGTTAATCAATGCTGCAAGGGAAAAAAGTGAGGAAATCTGAAAACTACAGAAAAGCCCTGAAAGCCCGATAATATGGTACTTTTAAACTGCATCAAAAGTTGGATTTTACCTGTACTTCTCATGAAGTTGAATTGCCGATATAATCGAGCTTACAATGATTTCTTTAGATAGATTGAATCTTAATTGAAAATTACATAGATAATCTAGGATTTTCGCAGTCAGCTTAAATTTATAAACCAATGAAAATCATTTAGTTAAAACACTTTTCCGTAGTTTTCAGTAGTATACGGTTTTATAATTTAGAAAACTATGATTTGGGTTTTGTAAAAGAATAGCCTTCATAGAGCTACTCTGTTGACAATCTCGTGAATATAACGAAATATTCTATATATATGCTGCTTTTGTAGAAGAAATATCTATTTTTTCAAAATCAAATACAGACTAAAGCGCAAAACACAGAATAATATACCTTAAAGCTGGTCACAAAAGTCAAGAAGCATAAAAAAACCGTATACTGAGGTCTTTGATTAGTATACTGAAAATAACTTATTATTGCAATAAATTTGATCTTGGCAAGTACTAGGCTAGGCATCTAACATCTCAAAGCCATCGAGACTGTCATCATGAGAATCTAGAAAAACATCTCCACTTTCAAAATCATTCACCTTATGTTTGGCAACGATTCCACCCCAAGCTTCTGAGTAAATATAACGCCCCGATTCCAATGCCTCCACATATTGAGTCACCCAAGCTTTAAAATTGGGAGCAACCACTTTACGCTTAGGCGAATCATGGTCCATTCGAATAATCTGCCCCATTTGCCCCTCAAAAGTAGGTGCAAAATCAATAAAATGATGCCCACCACGAGCATCTGTTGTTAATGGCAACCAATAGGGGTTCCACCATTCACTACGAATCCCAGCATCAGGTTCGGATTCTAGGTCCCAAAACTCTCCTTCATCAAACTTGCTACGCCATTGCTTCCAAACCTTAATCATCGCCTCAAGAGATAAGAGTATAGCCCCATCCCAAATCCCCTCTTCTGATTCTTCGAACTGTCCATTGCGGATAAGATAGAAGCTTTTGAAATCCTCATCCAATTCCACTCCCATTACTTTTTCAATAGGGGCAAAAGCAGCTTCATCCGCAGCTTCATTTAAATCATCCAACATCAGATTGGCGTATTGATCAATCCAGGCTTCTAGTCGTTGCCATAGTGTTTTCATAAAAGAGGTTTTAATAGGTATTTTGATTTTTAGGGTGAGCTAACTTAGATCTTTTTTAGCTGCGCTATGCTTTGGTTGATACAACCCAAGAAAACACCAACATAATGCGCTAAAATGGAAAAAACAGTGGAACCTCTCGATTCCACTGTAAAATACATTAACCTAACTAACTATTATTACTTATAAGTAAGTTAAAGAGAATAAAGATAGGACTTTTATTTGAAATATGCAAAAGAGATTCTAAGCTACTGTTGATAAGCTGTACTCAGTGTTTCTGATCTCAACATATAGAAGGAGGAGCTATCTTACTACTGTACCCTTGAGCGAGAACGTAGGTGATCTACGTTCTCGCTATGCGCCCACGCGCGTACCTACGGCGTTGATTCAAACAACGCCGTAGGTAGGTCATGGGGTGATATCCCATGGACTGGAATATTTAGGAAATCCGAGCATAAGCAAGATGATAATTCGGAAGAAGAGTTGGGTACAATAGAAGGTCTTTTGGACAAAATTGTAAAAGAATACAGCCAAAACCTAGATAAGCATAGTCAAAATCTAATTATATCAAATATTGAATTACTATTAGACTATTGTATGCGATTCTATGACCGTCAGTTTTATACGCGTACTAACTTGAATACAGATATCGTCTCAAAATTTGAACGACTTTTGAAGACCTATTACCAAAAAGAGTTGGTTCATGAGTTTGGCATACCTAATATACAATATTTAGCACAGGAACTCAACTTCTCCTCCAACTATCTAAGTGATTTGCTAAAAAAGGAAACGGGAAAAACCGCTCAGGAGCACATCCATCTTTTTATCATTGAAAAAGCAAAAAAAAAGCTCCTAAACTCGAAAAGTTCCATTAGTGAAATTGGCTATTCCATCGGTTTTGAATATCCTCAACATTTTAGCAACCTTTTCAAATCGAAAACAGGAATGAGTCCAACGGAGTATAGGAAGTTGAATTAAGGTGGTCTTTCGTATTTTCACTGGAGTATCATCATCACCTATTAGTATAAAAGGTGACCAGAAGGCGGGATGTGCTGCAAGACCATCCGCCTGAGTGAGGTAATCAAGTTTGGCTTGTCTTAAGGCTGCAGACTTTGTTTTACCATGAGCCAGATGCTTATAAAAATTTTGCATGATAATGCTTGTACTCATATCATTCACCTGCCAAAGGGAAACGACTAAAGAAGGTACCCCTGCATACATAAATGCACGCGCCAAACTCGCAATGCCATTGCCCGTTTCAAAGCGGCCATAGCCTGTTTCACAGGCAGAAAGCACCACCAAATCGGAATTGAGCTCCATTTTAGAGATCTCATGAGCTTGTAAAAAGTTATCATATAAACTATCTCCATTTTCTGTCAAGGCCAAAGAGGATAATATTGGTCTATTTTCATCCAGCAAACCATGCATCCCCAAATGGATAATTCCATATTCTTTAACTCGCTCATAGAATAATCGTTCTGAAGCTAAGGAATCAAGGGCAAAACAACCTTTGTACAAGGCTTCTAAAGCCTCCACTTCTTTTCTTGCAGCAGGTAAAGGTTGTAAGACTTCCCGAGTTTGACGAGTTGTAGGAATACGCCCTCTCAAAATATTATCGTCAAGGTTTTCATCATAACGAGCAGCCATAGCTAAGATATGTCCATTGTTTTATCTCATTTTTCATGAGTATCCTGTATAAAACTCCCAAGCAACACACAAAAAAAAGACAATTCTAAAAAAAAGAATTGTCTTCTGATAAAAGAGATTACTCTTAATCACGAATAATACGCTTCTAGTTAATGCGTGGGTTTATACCCGATCTTACTTCATCACGGCAATCGGTGGTAAACGGATCTACTGTGTTTCCACCTTTTACAGCTTTGATGTTTTTCATTGCTTTGCCTTCAATTTTTTTGAGAGACATTTTCACTACTTAAGTATTTTAATTGAAAAAAATGTACACCTAGATGTATGTTAATTTAGACTCTTTTCCAAATAAAATGTATACATTATTTTATTATACACTCAACTAAAACAGTTAGATATAGATGTATTACGCCACCTCAATAAGCATTCTTGATAATCGCCTTTTTGATATGGGATTAGAACAAGACTATCAATTTCCGCATAGCTGAGATCCATATATTGTTTGTAGTCCTCTTGGGAAAAAAGGATAGTTGTAGAACTAAGGATGAGTAAAAGGCAGAAAATCTTTTTCACTTGGATATAG
>CAZOLU010000221.1:3482-6692 GCA_964580485.1 uncultured Saprospiraceae bacterium
AGGTTTGAGTGTTGGGTAATCGATGTAAATACACTAAAACTCTGCTTTTCGGAGCTTTTTAACGCTAATAAATTATTCTATTTCTTCAGATAAAAGGCTAGATACAATTGTCCCCTCTACTACCTCTTTTTCTTATATTGAGGCAAGGCTGCCATCGTATATATCTCCATTATCCCCACCTTTGATCGTTTGCGTATTGCGAATGGCTTTCTCGTTTAATCTTTCATCATCTTGAATTTTAAATGAGTTCAGTTTGTGACACCTCAAATATAGAGTAGTCGATTAGGAAAAATTGGAAGATTATATGAAATACAATTCTTACCCCTACACAACCCAGCTCAAAATCTGACCAGCACTAGCTTACAGCATTTCGCATTTTTGCACAGTGTAAAACTGGTGCAAAAAATTTGAATGGGCAAAAAAGCTAGGTTTGGTGGGCATTAGAAGGCTTTTAGGTTACGAAAGTTCAGTTTTATAAAATACAAATAAGGTTATCTAGTTTTAGGGTGGCTATTTTGCTATGTCACAGATCTAAGGTTATGTTTTTAGGAGTTCTCATCTAATGTAGATCGGTCATCATTTTTAAGCTATATGATATTTGTGCGACTGCCTGACAGCAAGTCGCAATAGGCTGTCGCTCCTTCAGAGCTTAAATCTATATTTGTATGTTTGTATAGAGGGCTATATGCTCTCAAAAGCGTCCTACTTCCTACTAGAGGGGGGAAGAAGGTAGTGTTGGTGGGGAGTTGAAGTGTAGGAGAGTTTCCTACTCTGGTACGCTTCTACTCCTATTTATTACTGTTTTGTCAAAAAAATCAAAAAAAATCATCTGAGTTGTTTACTTTTTTTCATAGAACAGGATCTATAAACTAAATCATAAATTATTATATTCATAATATTGGAATCTAGTTTCATTTCTTCTATTAAAACTACCTGACATGAAAGTCTCAATCAATATTGCAATTATTTTCTTCTCAATATTTATTTTAACAAATAACCTCTCTGCTCAACACTACCCGAACTGGGCTTATTCCTATGGAGAAAATGGTGGAGAGGCAGCTGTAAAGATCCGTGTAGATGAACTTGGCACAGTATATACTTATGGTATATTTAGTGATAACATAGATTTAGATCCTAGTCAGAATACAACTTATTTTAATTTTGAAGGGGGAACTGATCTTTTTTTGCAAAAACTCTCCTCTTCTGGACAACTGATATGGGCTAAAAGCTGGGGCAGTCAAGGTTTTGAAGAGGCTTATGATCTTCTAGTGACAGATAGTGTTATTTACATCTGTGGCGCCTTTGTCGATAGTATGGATGCTGATCCATCAATTAGCAGTAGTTTTAATCTCTACTCCAATGGTGGGTATGATGCCTTTATTATAAAATTGGATAGTGCAGGAAATTTCATTTGGGCCGAAAGTTATGGGGGAAATGGTACAGATAAGATGAAGGCTATAAGTATTGATGCTAGTGGTAATATTTATATGGGCATTGAGTTTCAAGACAGCCTTATCTCCCCTATCCCCTTAGTTTCTTCAGGGCAATCGGATATTCTATTAAGAAAAGTAAATGCAAATGGTAGCCAAATCTGGAATAGAAGCTTTGGTGGCCCTGCTAGCGAAAATATTGAAGGTTTAGAGGTCAACCTTGATGAACTTTTGACTTTGGGAAACTTCTCGGATACAGTCGACTTTGACCCTAGTTGGAATACTGATATCATCAATGGTATGGGAGCAACCGATATTTTTATTCAAAGGATGAATCTAAATGGGAGTTATGTGGACTGCAAACAGATTGCCACTGTAGGCTATGATGTAGCTAGCACTATTACGGTAGATCATACTGGCGATTTCTACATTGCGGGCACGGAAGGTGGATTAATTGAGCCTGGAAACTTATTCATTGAAAAATATTCCAACTCTTTCAATAGTATCTGGAAAGAGACTTACCCAGCCACTTGGGGTTTTGTAACAGCTCAGGATATGACCGTACAATCCAATGACTTATACATTTCAGGGTCATTTATGGGAGGAATATTTTTTGCTCCAAACGCTACAGCTTTCACTGCAGCAGGCCTACAAGATGCATTTTTAATACAGGTTAATCGTTCTTCTGGACAACAGAATTGGACCTATCAATTTGGTGCTCATAATCAAGTAACTAATATCAATTCTGTAGCAATAAGCTTAGATTCCTCGATCTACCTTACGGGTAATTTTAGTGGTGAGGTTGACTTTCATCCAGGAGCTTCTGACAGTTTGGTACTTTCTACGGCTCCTCCATCTAGTATTTTTAATTTAAAGTATCAAAGTTGTTACGCCTTGAATACAAATATACTACAAACCGATAGTAGTCTAATCGCAACTCAAAATGGATTAGATTATCAATGGCTGGATTGTAATACGAATTACAGCATTATTCAAGGAGAAAACAATATAGAATTCGCTCCTTTATCTTCTGGAGATTATGCCTTAGAACTGAGTGATGGAAATTGTAGCGATACTTCTAGTTGTATTCCATTTCAATTTATTAGTCCTTTAGAAGGCATTCAACAAAATGAGATCAAAGTTTACCCTAACCCTTTTGCGAATAATGTTCAAATTGAGCAAAGTGCTAACACTGAAATTTCTATTAAAGTTTACAGCTCAACGGGGCAATTACTTGATGGTCAGCAAACTAGTGAGAAGCTCGTCACATTAGACTTATCAAACTTAGCAGCAGGAGTTTACCACCTCAATATCATAGGATTTGGAGTAAGCTACTCTAAATGGATTATAAAATACTAATACTCTTTTTTTAGAAGTGTTTCTAACCTCAATCTAAGGTAATGCCCACTTCCTAATTTTAGCACCAAAAGAAAAACTTAAAAAAATAATTTTCATTTTTTTTTCGTCTCTTATTTACTTTTTTCTGCTGCTTGGGATATATAGAGGTACACAACAAAAAACAAGCATCATGAAAGCCAAGCAAATAAGCAAGAAAAAAGTACGCATCGAATCAGAGCTAAAGCTTGAAAAAGCAATGGGTGCTGCTTACCGGGAACAGTACTTGGAAGAAAATCCGCATGGATTTCGCAAGGTGAAAAAAGTACACCGAAATAAAAAGAAATATAGCCGCAAGGGTAAAAAAGGCCAGAAGCTACTAAAATAATCTGAGCTTGCCCCCAAACGTTGGACAGAAAACTCAATAATTTAAGGTGAAAAGAGG
>CAZOLU010000222.1:0-6684 GCA_964580485.1 uncultured Saprospiraceae bacterium
AATTGGATGGAGTTAAAATTAGACAAATTATAAGACGATAAAGTATTTTTCCATGCAAGTAAAAATTGTAAATAAATCCAAACATCCCTTACCTCACTATGCTACTCCTGGCAGTGCTGGAATGGATCTTCGTGCTAATATTGAAGAAGCTAGAACTTTAGAGCCAATGGAGCGAGCGGTCGTCCCAACGGGCTTATACATTGAATTGCCTTTAGGCTATGAGGCGCAAATTCGCCCGCGCAGCGGGCTCGCCTTCAAAAAAGGTCTATCCGTCCCCAATGCACCAGGAACCATCGACAGCGACTACCGGGGCGAAGTAGGCGTAATCCTAATCAATCTAAATACCGAAGCCGTTAGCATCGAACCTGGAGAACGTATCGCCCAAATGATCATTGCCAAATATGAACAAGTAAGCTGGCAAGAGGTTGAGCAACTCTCCGAAACCTCTAGAGATACAGGTGGTTTTGGAAGTACTGGAAAAAAATAAATGACATCAAACTACATAAAACGAAAGCAATATCATGAAGATTATCATACCTATGGCGGGTCGGGGTACTCGCCTTCGTCCTCATTCTATTACAGTTCCTAAACCTCTTGTACCTGTTGCTGGAAAGCCTATTGTTGAACGGCTAGTCGAAGATTTAGCTGCTGCCTACAATGGAGAATTGGAAGAGGTTGCCTTTATTATTGGGGAAGATTTTGGCACAGCGGTAGAGCAAGATCTTGTCGCATTAGCTGAGCGACTTGGAGCAAAGGGAAGTATTTATTATCAAAAAGAGAAGTTGGGAACCGCACATGCTATTCTTTGTGCTCAGGAGAGTATGCAAGGGAATATCATTGTGGCTTTTGCAGATACTTTATTTGACTCAGATTTTAAACTGAGCGAAGAGGATGAGGGGGTTATCTGGGTAAAACAAGTCGAAGATCCTTCTGCTTATGGAGTAGTAAAATTAGACAATCAAGGCATTATCACAGATTTTGTAGAAAAGCCCGACACCTTTGTTTCTGATTTGGCTATTGTTGGAATTTACTACTTTAAAGATGCGGAGTTTTTGCGTCAAGAATTACAATATCTGTTGGACAATAACATAAAAGAAAAGGGCGAGTTTCAATTGACCAATGCATTGGAAAATATGAAAAATAAAGGCCTGAAGTTTAAAACCAATACCATCAAGGAATGGTTGGATTGTGGAAATAAGAATGCGGTGGTATATGCCAATCAACGAGTGTTGGAGATCAAACCCGATGCCGCATCTGTTGCAGCCGATCTGCGACAAGATAATGTAGTCATCATTCCTCCCTGCTATATCGCAAGTGGAGTAGTGCTGAAAAATGCCGTAGTAGGACCTTATGTTTCTTTGGGAGAAGGGTGTCACTTAGAAAATGTAGTCATTCAAAATAGCCTAGTACAAAAACATAGTACCTTAAAAAATGTAGTACTGGAAAACAGTATGCTGGGAAATCATGTTTATTACGAGAAAAATACAGAACAGCTGAGTTTTGGAGATTATACCAACACAAAGTAGGAAGATCCTTGTTATAATTCTCTTAAATACATAGAATTGTCTGATTTTTGCTATCTTATTGTATAGTGTTGTAAGGAACAGGTGGTCTGCAAAAGGCTACCTGCTCTTGTTCTTATAGCAGCTCGTTTTTCCAGGCACAATTCACATATAATTAATATGATAATTTACCAATACCGATCAATACTTATCGTTATTTTGCTCTTCGGCTTGTTGTGGAACTCTGCTGATCTTAAAGCTCAAAAAACTACAGATCAACGCCCAGAGGAAAAGGAAGTCTTATTGGAAAAGCTTTTTATTGATGCTATGCGGGAAAAAATTCTTGGCAATTATGAAGCTGCTATTGCTCGTTATCAAGAAGTAGTACAAAAAGACAACAACAACCATGTAGCAAACTATCAACTTGCAGATCTATACAAAGCATTAGAGCAGTATGATAAGGCGATGGTGCGAGCGGCTAGAGCCTTGGAGTTGGAGGAAAAAAGTATCCTCTACACCGATTTTTATGCCGCCTTATTGGTGAAAATGGGAAGGTATAAAGATGCAGCAGAATTGTACGAAAAACTTAGTACACATTATCCTGAAAAAGAATATGTTTATTATGAATGGGCTCATTATCTGACCAAAGCCAACCTAAAACCACAGGCGATCAAGGTCTATAATAACCTAGAAAAACGAGTAGGGCTGAGCCCAAGGCTCAGCATCCAAAAATACAAGCTTTATGCTAGTATGCAAAAATCAAAAAAAGCCATTAAAGAGTTGGAGGCTTTAATTGACGCTTTTCCTGAAGAAGTAGAATATGTGGTGTACTTAGCAGATTACTATAAGAGTATTCAAAAAGCAGCTGATGCCAGAAAGTACTACGAACAAGCATTAAAAATCAACCCCCACCATCCTCAAGCTAATATTGCTATGGCAGAAGTCTTTCGCCAAGAAGGCGATACCATGCGTTATATCAATGCCTTACAGTCTGTTTTTGAAGATGAACAACAGCCCCCTTTAGCCAAAGTTCGAGTATTAGAGCCGCTAGCCCAACAAGTTATACAAGGCACTAGTGCCGACCATCGAAGCAAAGTAATGAACTTGGCCAAGACCTTGACTCAAGCACACCCAGGCTATACCCAAGCACATGCACTTTATGGGCATCTACTGAGTTCTGAAAAGCAATATCAGGCAGCCTTACATGAATATGAAATGGTACTGGAAGAAGATAAAAATCAAATAAAAGTATGGACACAAATGCTAAAAATTTACAGTATTCTTGAACGAAATCAAGAGTTGCTGCAAACTGCCAATAACTTTGTAGAACTTTATCCCTCCCAAGCACTTGGATACTACTATCAGGGGTTGGGCTATTTACGCATTGGGAACTACAGTAGCGCAGAAAATAGCCTGAAACGAGCCAAAAATATGGCTGTAGACAACCGAGAGTTGGAAGGCTACACACAGGCTGCCTTAGGGGAGGCCCTAAGTGGTCAGAAAAACTATAGTAAAGCTGATCTAGCCTTTGATCAGGCCACAAGCCTATTACCCAAAGACTTGGAAGTACAACACAGCTATGTCAAGAGCCTTTTACAGCGCAACGAAAAATTAAAAGAAGCGGAAATCCTCATTCAGCGCCTACGCAAGTTAGACCCACAAAACATCAGCTACCAAGCTACAGAAGCTTGGCTTTTGTACCGCAAAGAGGAGTACCGTGCTGCACAGAAAGCTTTTGAAGTAGCAATCACCAACGGGGCTTCCCGAAATGCTCTGGTGCTAGAGCGCTATGGCGACTGCCTATTTAAATTGGATGAACCAGAACAAGCCCTAGAGCAGTGGCAACAAGCCAAAGATCTTGGCAATTCATCCTCTATTTTGCAAAGAAAAATTGAAACAAAAAAACTATATGAATAGAACCCTCCTGCTTTGCTGTTGCCTTTCCTTACTGTTTTTTGCTTGTAAAACTGCGAGTATAGGAACCGGGAAAAAACTACGCAAACGCTCTCCCAAGTACATTTTGGAACAGGTTGAGGCACAACGCATCAACTTTGAATGGGTAAAAGCCAAAGCTAAAGCCAAGGTAGTTACGGAGGATCAAAATGTGTCTTTTGTCATTAAACTGCGTATGCGTAAGGATAGCTTGGTTTGGTTGCAATTGAAAAAAGTAAGTGTAGAGGGCTTGCGAGTTCAGATGAATCCTGATCGGATACAAGTGCTGAATCGACAAGACAACCAGTACATTGTTGAGCCTTTCTCCTCCATCAAAAAACAATTGGCCATTCCTTTTGATTTTCAGACCGTCGAGGATTTGCTTGTGGGAAATCCTATCATGTATCAGCAAATTGATTTTAAATCCAAAATTGATAGTGGGTATTATTATATGGAAGGAGATATTCCAGACCCCGATGATGCTAGCCTTAATTTAGGAAAACTTCGTTTTTGGCTAAATGAGCAGTTCCAAATTGTGCGCCTAGAGGCTGAAATGGGTGAAAACCAAGTACAAGCCCTGTTCTCTGATTACGAAGAGGTGGAAGGGCGAACCTTGGCGATGACCAAAGATATTCGAATGCAGAGCCCAGAGTCGGGCAAGGTGCGTATGAAAATTACATTCAATAAAATAGAATTTGATAAGCCCGCTTCTATGAATTTTTCGATCCCCGAGCATTACGAAAAAATTATTAATGGGGTTAAACAGTAGATTCCATGTTAAATCTAGACGGATGATGCGTTATTTTGAACAATATAAATTCGTTTTGTTGTGCCTTATTTTCCTTTGGGGGGGGATAGGAGAGGGGCTAGGGCAATCTCGTAAGGAGCTGGAGCGCCGACGTAAAAAATTGAATAATCAGATTCAGAATACTTCCAACTTGCTCAATAAAACCGCCGCTTCGCGCCGAGCAACGCTACAAGAGTTGCATACCCTGCAAAGTCAAATGGAATCTCGTGAAGAACTTATTCATGTCATTCAAGAAGAATTGGCACAAATTGATAATCAACTCCTTCGTAAACAAGAAGCCCTTAAAGCCTTGGAGGAAGACCTCGACAAATTAAAACATAACTACAAAAAAATCTTAGTCCAACTTTATCGTTATAAAACACAAAAAACTGGAGTACTTTATGTACTATCTACCGAAAGCTTCAATAAGCTTTACCAACGACAAATTTATCTCACACAGCTCGAAAAACGCAGAAGTCGCCAAGCTAGCTTGATTCGCCAAACTCAACAGCAATTTAATAAAGAGATTGCTGATCTTAATCAAGAAAAAGCCGCTAAAGCAGCACTATTAAAAGAGCAACTTGACCAAAAAACGAGTTTGGATAAGGAGTTGGGGGCTAAAGATGAGATGGTCAAAAACTTAAAGCGCAAAGAACAGCAGTTGAGAGCCGACCTAAAAGCCAAAGCCCGATCTAAACGGCAACTCAACCAAAAAATAGAAAACGTTATTCTAGAACAAATTGCTGCGGCTAAAACTAATAGTCGCAGTTATCCAGGAAACAGTAGCTCAACTACAAGCAAGCCCAATAATTATATTCCAAGCAACTCAGGCGGCGATGCCGCCAACTTTGCGGCACAGCGTGGTCGTTTGCCCAAACCTGTGAGTAGTGGTGCCATCGTCTCTCGTTTTGGCCGGCGGCAGCATCCTGTATTCGAGCAGGTCACGATCAACAACAATGGTCTTGATTTCAGAACCCCTGTGGGGGCTTCAGCCAAGGCGGTGTATGCAGGTAAGGTGGTGAGTGTTTTTGCTATTCCGGGTAGTGGAAATGCCGTTATGCTGCAACATGGTAATTATTATACGACTTATTCTAATCTCTCTACGGTTTATGTGAAAAGAGGACAAAAGGTGGGGAAAGGAACTGCATTGGGAAAAGTAGGTAAAGAGTTAAGCTCAGGTAGTTATGTCCTACATTTTGAGTTGTGGAATGGGAAGTCTATCGAAAATCCTGAGCCTTGGTTGAGGTAGGTATTCCTCAACATAGTAAGCTAAGAAAAGAATTGATAAGAAAAATGCTAGTCACTCTTTGAAACCAATCATCTTATTTGTCTAAGTTAAATCAACATCTTATGAATTGGAAATTATGGTTAATCTGCTTGATATTCAGTGGGGTAGTATTTTCTTGTGAAAAGGATTCAACTCCAGCCAACGAACCCAAACTCATCATAAAATTATCGGTAGATCCCAATCAGGAACGACTAGGGAATTTAGGACAGCCAGTGTCGGTGCCAGATTCTAATGCGGCGCAGACTCCAAGTTTTAATAGCATTAGTGCCCATTATTTAGAGCTATCCCCTTCTGCTACTACTCCGTTAGGGGCTGGAGACGTACTTTACCATGCACCTGAAACGACTACTGGGGGTGCTGCTGCCATTGATTTTGCACAATCTATCATTAGCAGCCCAGGCGAAGTCTGGTTGGAAATACCACTTTCTGAACTCAGTCCAGGTACTTACGAGTGGGTGAGGCTGAGTTTATCCTATCAGAATTATGATATCACATTTCATTACAACAATCAGCCCTTCTTGGCAACTTTAGCAAGTTTTGTGGGCTTTAATCAGTACATACAATCCTATGAGTTAGATGGAGAAACGGTAACTGTAAATGAGAATAAAAGACAGGGTTATTGGGGCTTTAAGTCTATCGCAGGAGTGCAAACAGGGCAAGCTCCAGAAGGGGCTACAACCGTTCCCAACCCTTTAGCTGCAACTTCGCCTATCCCCGCAGGGTCTTGTGTTGTAACAGGTAATTTTGATAGCCCTTTGACCATTACTGGAAATGAAACGACGAACCTCACCTTAAATATGTCTCTTTCTATCAATCAGAGTTTTGAGTGGGTTGATAGAAACGATAATGACCAATGGGATGTAGATCCAGGAGCAAATGAGAATATTGTAGATATGGGGCTTAGAGGATTAAAACCCTCATATAGTTGGAACTAAGCTATTCCATGTAAAACTTGCTGTAGCTATAAAAAAAATTCAAGGAGAAGAGGCAGGCGATCCCCCAACCACCTGCATTCTACCTTGAATTGAACCCCTATCTAAAAAGTTGAAATGGCAAGGAGTTGCCACCAATATCTTTTTAAGAAAAATTGAAACTATTTTTAAAAATTAGTTCCTTTACAAATAAAATATATTGGCTCTATACGGAGTTACTTGG
Organism: uncultured Saprospiraceae bacterium; assembly: GCA_964580485.1. Classification (GTDB taxonomy): domain Bacteria; phylum Bacteroidota; class Bacteroidia; order Chitinophagales; family Saprospiraceae; genus Saprospira. The sequence goes on from CAZOLU010000222.1 coordinate 6,665, forward strand.
TTGAATCGTTCCAAATACAT
>CAZOLU010000223.1:0-6645 GCA_964580485.1 uncultured Saprospiraceae bacterium
TGGGCATAACATTAAAGAGTTTGATGTTCCCTATATTTGTAGGAGAATGATTGTCAATCAGATTGCGCTTCCCGAAGCTCTAGATTTACCAGGTAAAAAGCCTTGGGAGTTGGCACATCTTCTAGATACAATGACCCTTTGGAAGTTTGGAGATTATAAAGCCTACACTTCTTTGAAGTTATTGTGTGGCTTGTTTGGTATCCCTACCCCCAAAGATGATATTGATGGTAGTGAGGTCGGTAAAACCTATTGGAATGAAGGGGATGTCGAGCGCATTGAAGTGTACTGCAAAAAGGATGTGGTGGCCACAGCTAGGGTCTTGGTGCGCATGATGCTGCGAGATCCTATGGGCTTTGAGGTGCATACCTTGTAAGAGATGACTTTTTACACTATGAAACATAATCCATTCCTTACCTTGAGCCCATAGAGTAGATTAAATATTGCATCTGCTTGGCATTCTGGGCTATACCATGGGTATCCCTTTGGGGTTAGATGCTAGACTAAGAAACCCTAAAACTAGATGATATAAGTCCTGTCTTTGAGTCTCTTAGTCTAGTGTCTGACTTACCCATAGTATCATCTCTACTACTCAGTTGATTTAAAGCTACTTAATGATACTGCCAGCACTTTGGTAGATTTAAGGGATGAATCCTGTTTAATAGTTGTACTTTAGGTGTTGATCTTTTTATATTATTATTTGATAATTCTCCAAGATCCATCCTTGAGTCCCTCTAGTTGATTCCCACGGTTTAAACGGAGCTTATCGTACACAAAAGCACCGAGTTTTTGCTTTTGATAGTTATACACAGCCCATTTCTTTGCCTTACGAACAGCAGCAAATTGCTTTTGGCTAGGTTCATCATAGTGCAGAATCTCATCGTATCGGGGAGCTAGCAGCTCTTTACCTGTAAAACTGTACAAACCTAGCTTGCCCTCTTGTTGTAAAACTAAACTTTGGGCGGCTTTATTTTGTAATGTTCCTGGACGCATGGTTTTGTTTTCAACTCGTTCCTCAAAGGTTTCAGGATCAAATACAAAAACCGCGATTTCAAAGGCTTCAAAACTTTTGCCAGTAGCTTTGAAATTAGCATCATACATTTGATAATTTTTGGTTTCAGGAGTTTTAATAAAGCAAACACTGAGATCATTATCAAAATAGATATCCTCAATCTGCCCTTTTAAAATAGAACCTTTCTGAAGATCCAAAATTTCTAATGCTCCTTGCTGCTTGTGAGCGAGGAAGGCTAGAGGCCTAAAACTAGGGGGAAAGATATCTAGCTCTTGGTACTGAGTAGGAATGAGCAACTGACCAGCTCTACTAATGACACCATAACCTTTTTGACCCTTAATTAGTAGATATTGAGGATGAGCGCTAAAGCTCACATTTTCATAATTCAGTGCTTGCCACTTTTTAGTGCTTAGATCCAAAATACCTTTTTTCCCATTTTTGCTGAGTATGAGTGCGTCTTTAGACGGGTTCAGCTCAAAATAGGGGGCTTGTTTGTTGCGAATTTCTACCAATTCTTCAAAGGTATCTGGATCAAAAGCGATGATGGTATCTTTTGCCATTTCACTATCAAAATCCATATTGACCTGCTTCAACTGATGGTCGAATAGGCTAAATTTTTTATCCTGATCGATTTGTGGGTAAGCTGCTACTGCCATCCAAGGATTTTTGCCTGTTTGAATGGGGTAGAGTGCTAGCTTTTCGTGTTGGGCTGCAAGCAATAATCGATTTTGCTTAGAAAGCAGCCCCCACCGATCTTTCAACTTTACCTCAAAAAGCTCTGGATGATCCGTACGCTTGATCTCATCCCATTTGTTGGGAATCAGCTGCTTTCCTGTTAGGCTATAAACCCCCATCTTATTTTTTTCTGCATAGATAAAATAATCCTCTCCTTTCTGATGATCAATGTAGAGGCTATAAGACTTCCGTTCAATAACAGATTCTTCAAAGCTAGACTCATCAAAGGCTACTTCTTCTTCTACAATTGCTTCTGCTACTAGAGGCTTTTTAAGGATGGGATGGAGATTAGGATTTACCAACAGGGCTTCGAATTGCTCAGGATTCAGAGCTGTGTTTAAGAAGCAAGCTTCCACTCCTTTGAAGTATTGAATGGATATGATCTTTTTAGAATAAACCAACTTTGCATTTTCATCCAACAAAGCATAATGATTGGAGAGTGAAGCAAAACTAGTACTAGAAGTACTTGTACTTGTAACCCAAAGTGGCTGATCCCCTTTCAGTAACAAGGGCTCCAAGAAGCGATATTTTGCGGAAAAAATGAGTTTTCCCTCCACCGTCATCAATCCATAGAGTGCCTCATCATCAGGATACATTTTCTGCTGACTCCGATCTGGATAACGCTTAAATCGGATATAGACTTGCTCATTTTGAGGGTGTTGAATCAGCTCTATCTTTTCATATTCAGGAGCTAAAATCAGCTTAGCACTTTGATCGAGCAACCCCCATTTTTGCTGTTCTTTTTCATAAAAGAGTATGAAATAATTATCAGCTAAATCAGCTTCTGTCTGAATTTGAAGCAAGAACCAATCAGAGCAAGCCGAGGGATTGTTTACACAGGTTTCACTTTTGGGGGGCCTCCAGGAGGGCTGTTCTATACTAGATGCCGAAAAAGCACTGGATGGAACGAGTGGAAGGATAAATGATACTTTTTGGTATTGATAATCAGAGGCAACGGGCTGCTGTACAATTTTCCTATTTGCATAGTTGTTGATTTGGTCATAATGGAGATAAATCTTTTTCCCATTCTCCAGTTCTACTACCGCACCTTCACCACCGAGAAAATCAACATTTTGCACAGAACCACTGAGTTGAGTGCTTATAGCAGCCTTATCATAGGCCTTGTGGTATAACTTTTGATTTTGAGTTAGGAGGATCGCCTGTCGTTTGTCGTAGAAAACTTTGACAATATTCTGAGGGGTTTCGCCTTTCCAGCCGAATAGTTGATTTTCTGTTGCGGTTCTTTGATAATAAAAATCTTGTGTAAAGGCTAGGGGGGATTCCAAGGCTTGCATTTCATAGTTGCCCGCTTGGTTCTGAACCAAGGCATTTTCCTCATTGATCAACCAACAATTTTTGTCAATTTTCTTAAACTTCTTGAACTCAAGTGGAGCAAGATCTGGACTGTTTAGAAGGACTTGAGGAGGAGTACCTTTTTTTAAAACATAAGCCACAAAACTGGAGTCAGCTTTTTGGTACACCACATAGTATGCTTGGTCGTTCATCTTGTAAAAGATTGGCCGTTGATCCCAAGAGGCTTGATGACTCACCAATTTTTCTTTTTCTAGTCCTTCAGGAATTTTATAAGACTGACCATCATATTCAAAAATTTGCATTTGATCTCCCTGCGAATAAATACGACCTAAAAAGAAGGCTCCTTCAAGTTTTCGTTGAATATAAAAATCTGGACCATCAGCTACCTTCGCAAGGTCTTTTTTCAAACGTTTGAGCCAGTAGATACCGTCTTTTTGGCTGATTTGCTCATTAGCTATACGTCTGTAAATAAAGGCATTCCAACGCCCTCGATGAAGTACATAGCTTTTATCCTCTGCCTCTAGTTTTTTAATGAGTTCTTGCTCCTGTTCTAGGTCAAAATCATTGAGAAAGGATAGGCTCTGCTCAATGATTTCACGATAAGCCCGTTGCTCCGTCTTACTCATTTTTGCAAATTCTGCTTGTAAGATAGGCAGCAGCGTTTTGTAGATTTTTTTAACCGACTTTTTATTTTTAAAAAATACTGCTCCAAATTTTTGGGCATAGCTATATTGCAGTGCATGCTTAATGGTTAAAATGCTAGGATCACTATTATAGCGAAGGTGATGTGTAGTAATGGTGGAGAATAGCGATGCAAAAACCTGATGGAGCTTTTGATCGAGGGATTGAACCTCTTTATCTGCAAGTTGATTTATACTTTCGGGGATTTCAACGGGTTGAGGATCAATGAAATTAGTGTTTTGTGCTGAAACCCAAAAGGGGAGTAGTAAGAATAGGAGGAATCGTTGGATCATTGTTCTTGGTTTATGACAAGTCAACTTCATAGTTTATTCAAACTAAAGTAATGAAATTCGGGGAGAAATGCTGCTATTTGTCGTTGAAGTTCTAAGATACTAGCATGGACTTAGCTCAAAAATTTTATCTTTGTGCTCGTTTATATAATATCTTTTGATCAAAAGAGCGGATCATGCAACAATACCACGAATTATTACAACATATTTTAGACAATGGTGTAGAAAAAGGAGATCGTACTGGCACAGGAACTCTAAGCGTTTTTGGCTATCAAATGCGCTTTGATTTACAAGAGGGCTTTCCCTTAGTAACCACAAAAAAACTACATCTGCGCTCAATCATTCACGAATTGCTCTGGTTTTTAAAAGGAGATACCAATATTCAATACCTTAAAGCAAATAAAGTAAGAATATGGGATGAATGGGCGGATGAAAACGGTGATTTGGGCCCTGTTTATGGAAAGCAGTGGCGTTCTTGGCCTAATCCGAATGGCGAGAGTATCGACCAAATTAGTCAAGTGCTTGAACTCATTAAGCAAAACCCCAACTCTCGGCGTATGGTAGTTTCTGCTTGGAATGTGGCAGATTTGCCCCAAATGGCCCTGTCGCCCTGTCATTGTTTATTTCAGTTTTATGTAGCAGATGGGAAATTGTCTTGTCAGCTCTACCAACGTTCTGCCGATACCTTTTTGGGAGTGCCTTTTAATATCGCCTCTTATGCTTTATTGACGATGATGATGGCACAGGTTTGCGACTTAGCTCCTGGGGAGTTTATCCATTCTTTTGGAGATGTACACCTATATCTTAATCATTTGGATCAAGCCAGATTACAACTCACACGCGACTGCCGCTCATTACCAGAAATGAAAATCAACCCCAAGATCAAGTCTATTTTTGAGTTCAAGTATGAAGATTTTGAACTTATAGGTTATGATCCACATCCACATATTAAAGCAGAGGTGTCGGTTTAAGAGCATGTAAATTTGAATCACCAATTAAAAAAATTAAAAATATGCGTATTGTTTTCAGCCTTTGCTTTTGTCTGTTTGCCTATGGTGTAGGGGCGCAAGTCCTAGGGCCCAAAGATTTATTGCCAAGCACCTATGGTCGAGGTCCAGAAGATCTACTAGAAGCTCCACAGTATATGACTTATGCGAGCATTTCAGACTATGTTCCTACCGAAACTTTAAAACACTGCCCACAATTAGAGAGCGTTCGTATTTCCAATTTTAGTAATTTGGACGCGACCTTAGATTCTTTGTACAGGGGTGCTCCTCAACTGACTTCGATTAGAATGTCTTGGGAGGCTGTGCGGGAGGTTCCTGCCGCGCTTATACAATTTAAGAACCTCAAAACCTTGAGCATTGAGTTTACGCCAGATGCTAATATTCATGATGCCTGTCAAGTACTATCCGAAATTCCCTATCTTAGCGATCTTTCCCTTTGGGGAATCACAAACGCTGAAGATCTCAAGTCGATTGGATTGCTCAAAGGTATTACAGAACTGGATATTTCCTTTATAGATATTACTGGTTTTGATTGGGATAAAGCTTTTAGCTATTTGGCCGAATTACCCAATTTGACCAAACTAGATGTTGGCAATGGAAGTTATGACTATATCCCCGAAAATGTCAAGGAGCTAAAAAGACTCAAATCAATTACAATTGGAAAACACGGCTTGGATGCAGAAAAGAGTATTGAGCACTTGGCTGCTTTGCCGAAACTAGAACGACTCTCTTTTGGAGAAGAAGCTATTTTTGAATTACCCAACAACATTGCCAAGCTCAAAAACCTAAAAACCCTGAATCTGAATGATGCCGAGTTGCGCAGCCTCCCCAAAGGCTTGTTTAAGCTCAAGAATCTAGAGCGGCTCTATTTATGGGATTGTAATCTCAAAAGCTTACCTAAATCCATTGGTAAACTAAAGAAACTCAAAACGCTCTATATTTCGGGCTGCCCCTTGCAAAAGTTGCCCTCTAGCATGAGGAAGCTCAAAAATTTGGAATTTGTATCTATTGGAGATGGAGCTATTACCAATATTTCAGAGTTGGTAGCTACCGTTTTGCTTGCTCCTCAGCTCAAGCGATTGGAAATTGAGGATCTTGATACCATACTGGTTGGTAATTTTAAAAATACCACCTTAACCAAACTAGAGCTCTTTGATGTAGAGGTAGAAAACTGGAAGGCGATTTTTGATTGGACAAGCCAGTTTTCTAACTTGATATTATTAGAAATTTACGGAGAAAATATTAAAGAAATTCCTCCTTCGATTGGCAAATTGCAAAAACTACAAGGTCTTTCCATCAGTGGCTACCCCAACCCCTTAGAGCGTTTGCCAGATGAATTAGGTCAATTGAAGGACTTGTATAGTCTAAAACTGAATTTTTCTGATCTAAAATATATTCCAGAAAGCCTTACAGAGTTGAAAAAACTAGAGCATCTAAGCCTTGAGGTGGGGAAATTAGAAACTATGCCCAAGGACTTATCAGGCTTGGAGAATCTTCGCTATTTTAAGCTACGAGCATCTAAACTTCCTCATCCCATTGAAAAACTACCTACAAGTTTGGAGTTTTTGGAATTCAATTACAGCAGTTTAGAACTGTTGCCAACTAATAT
>CAZOLU010000224.1:0-1025 GCA_964580485.1 uncultured Saprospiraceae bacterium
AACTATAAATTCATGGCAGGAAATCAGGAATTTATTTTTTAAGCGTTACTAAAGAGAAAATCAATCAACTCCTTTCTACAGGAAGCATGGAGAACTTTGAGTTGGCTTATCAGTTGGCAAAGTCCCAAAATATGCAAGAAGCATGCTATTACCTCATGCGTTTTGGAGAGATGTTAGACTATCTGCGTCAATTTGAGCATATTGATGTTATTAACTACGCTTTTTATCCTGGTGAACCTAAGGAGATCGAGAAGGTGAAAAGCAGATAGGGAAGCCTTTAAAACCTGAAATTCGCAATTTTTTTGAACAAAGCAACGGAATCGACCTTTATTGGTTGGACAAACGCAATGAGGGTTATCAGAAGCTAAAAACAGCTACTTATCCAGATTATGGGGTGGATGGCTATATTCAAATTCCGGGTGTTTGGGAAATCTACAATGATAATTCCTTGGATACTTATGGTTATGGGAATGATTTAATGGATAAAAAACTGACCGCAGAGGAAGTAAGTGCAACTTATCATTCCTTCGATTATTTTTCGGCTTATAATGATATGATGGCTTATACTGGAGAGGGATTTGAGGACAATCCACTATTGATTATGGGTGATGACCATCAGGCTTGTTGGACAGATTCCCGCCTGATGCATATTCCTGCTTATATGGAGTTGGTTTTTCATTCCTGTGGGTCTATTGAAGGACGCAGACGTTTATTAAAAAAGTACAACGGACATCAATTGCCTATTTTAGATTTTGATAAGGCTTGGTTTGAGCAATATCAGTGTCCAGATTTTAAAGTATATCCTGCACCTCATTTTTTTCCCGAATCTACATTTTGGAGTTAATCCGATTTAGGTGTTAGTTAAGCTATTTTTTTTAATAGTTTTACTATTTGTGGCATGTTTGTTGTTTATTTAGAATTATAGAAATTAACATAAAACCAAAACTAGAAAGACTATGAAAAATCTAACATTTTTAATGCTATTCCTTTTGGGAGGAGGAATTTTACAAGCACAAGTCGTTGTG
>CAZOLU010000224.1:1035-3171 GCA_964580485.1 uncultured Saprospiraceae bacterium
AACGAATTAGAGCATGTGGAATATATCGAGTTGTTAGGGGTTGAGCGGTTTTTATCTAATAAAATTGTGGTTAATGTTGATTATGGGCAACCTCGTAGAATTTTTAGAGCACCACGTATAAAAGATGGTCGTGGACGCAATATGAAATTTAATAGTATGATTGATGCGCTCAATTTTATGTCGATGAATGGTTGGGAGTATATACACAATTATCAGATACGAAGTGCAGAGGAGAATGAGTATCATTATTTGCTTAAACGAGTAGAAAATTTTGAGCCTCCAGTTGATTTTGATGGAACAGATGAGGACTAGGCAAGATTTAAACTTTGAATGAGTTGTTGTACTGTAATTTGTGCACAATGGAAATGCCCTTTGGGGCATTTTTTGTGTCCATGCGCCCCACAGGGGCGGCAATCCAAGGCTTGTGCTGTTTCCACAATAAAAGCTGTATCAGACAAAGGCCCAAAGCCAAAGCTAGGGCTCGTAGAGCAAAAAACTGCGGTGACGGGCGCATTGATGGCCGAGCAAATGTGCAAAGGTGCCGAGTCTAGCACATAATTCATCTTGGCATGTTGCATCAGCACTACATCTTCCAAAAAACTATGCTGCCCTGCAATGATTTTGATATTTTGATGCTGACTCTGATTGGCCAGTTGTTGACAAATCTCCTGATCCGAAGGGCCTCCCATGAGTAAAATGTCCAACTCCTGGGGGAGGGCATCTGTAAACTTCGCCCAAATCTCCAGAGGCAGCTGTTTGGTTGCCCAAAGAGAGGCTGGAGAGATACTGATATAGGGCTTGGGGTAGTTTTTTAAAACCTTTTGGTCTTTGGGATTGGGATAGAGGCGTGGCTTGGCGGGTTGCTCATTGGTCAGCTCGGCAATGAGCAAGTGGTTGCGATGGGTCTCATGTAGGTTCCAGGCATGATTTACCTTTTTGTGGAAAGTCCAACTCCAAGGGTTTTGCTTAAACCCAATTTTTTGTTGGCTTCCCGAAAAGGCTGTTAATAAACCTGCACTAAAATGCCGATGGGTGTTGATGACTAAATCGTATTGATTTTGGCGAATTTTGGTAAGGAGTTGGCGCAGGCTTTTCCATTTTTTTTTACGGTCGAAAATAAGTAGTGATCGGATTTTGGGATGGTTTTTTAGAATACGCTGATAGCCTTTTCGAAGGAGTAGGTCGATTTTAGCGTCGGGGTAATATTCGCTTAGTTTTTCGACTAAGGCTGTGCTAAGGATCAGGTCTCCTAAGAAGGCGGGTTGTATGATGAGGATGCTTTTCACCAATTGAAGCTCATTCAATAGTTAATATTTCGGTGAATTTTTTAAATTTCAATAAAGTTTAAAAAATCTTAATTTTTTCGACTCTTGATTATCAATAAATTAGGTGTGAGCTTGAATAAAGAGTTTAAAATGTAAATTATTGATAATCAATTATCTTCAAAATTTCACCAAAGTAAAGATAATGAAAGATAGAGATCCTGTGTCAGGTTTCCAAATCTTGCGATGAAACATGTATCATAACCGTATAATGAGGATGTTGATGTATTAGAAACTGGTCTTTGATAGATGATCTTCTCTTCTAGGAGTTGGGATAGCGCTGTGTAGGGTGGCGACCGAAGGGAGCCGACACGAAATGTAATGAAGTGGCTGAGCATTCCTGCCCCAAAGGGGTGCCCTTGGCACGAAACCCGAAACCTAGCGATCTCGTCTGCTTTGCTTGACGAGACCCCCTAAAACTTAATAAAGTAGGGTATAGAGTATTGCAAAATCAATGAATTTTCCGTAATATAGCTTCGATTTTGGAGAAGTTTTTGTTGAATTTGTTCAGAAGCTTGATCCAAGGAGCGTTTTTGGACGTTTTGTGATCATTAACCGCATCATTTTTTGATTAAATTATAATAATATGCAAGAAGATATAGATTTAGCCATTGAGGCTGCCGAAGAAGGCATGCAGAATAGCCTAGAGCATTTGAAACGTGAATTTAGAAAGGTGCGCTCGGGGCGTGCGGCACCAGATATGGTAGCTGATGTGAGGGTAGATTATTATGGTACCCTAACCCCTTTGAATCAGGTAGGGAATGTGAAAGTGGCCGATGCTCGAACTTTGGTGATTCAACCTTGGGAAAAGTCT
>CAZOLU010000224.1:3181-6636 GCA_964580485.1 uncultured Saprospiraceae bacterium
CCATAGGAGGAGTGTCAGCGGCTATTTCAAAAACTATGATTGCACCAATTGAGCAGGCGATTTTTGCGGCGAATTTGGGTGTAACTCCTCAAAATGATGGGGAAGTCATTCGTCTGATTATCCCTGCATTGACTGAGGAGCGACGCAAAGATTTGGCCAAGCAGGCCAGTGCTTATGCAGAAAATGCCAAGGTGAGTATCCGTTCTGCTCGCCGTGATGCCATTGATGAGATTAAAAAGGCGGTGAAAGATGGCTACCCCGAAGATGCTGGCAAGCGTTCGGAGCAAGAGGTACAAGCTTTGACGGATAAATATATCAAAGAGGTGGAGAGTTTGCTTTCTACCAAAGAGGAGGATCTCATGACGGTCTAAATCCTGCTAATGATAAGCGATGCGTAGCTCGGCTTCTGCTCAGGGAGTCGGGCTACTTTTTTGTAGCTATGTGATGTTTTTCCAGTGTGTCCAGCTCTGGTAGCCTAGATAAATAGCACTGCGCAAGCTGATCCAGAGGTTTTGTTCTAGGGAGTGTTTGAAGATGCTTTGTGGAGGAAATTCTTTGTTGAGGTAGCGAAAAAAGGCTTTTCGGTATTGGGGGCGGTCGCCAGCATAGGCTTCGGCCAAGGCTGCCCGAATTTGGTTGTAGGTGTAAAAGGGGGCTATTTTGCTGATTTCGATCAAATACTTTTGCTCTTGGCGATAAATTCGGCCATCTACTTTTAGGGGATAGCCCATTTTGACCAAAGCTTTTTCTACTACACGAAGGTTGCCATAATGCATTTGGATGTGCATGTATAGGTTGGCGATGGCTTGGTCGGGAATCTTGTCTGCATGAATCTTATCCCAAATCCAACGGATTACTCCTTCTGCTTGCTCATAACTGAAGTTGGCAAGTTCTTCTATACTCACCGCTCTTTGATAGCAGGCGGATGCGGCACAGGCACTAATGTCCCTAAAGGTTCCTACCAACTGTCCCTTTCCCACTTGGCAGCTGGTCCAGTTGCTCGCATCTTTGGGATTGGGTTGATGCATACCATTGTTGAGGCTGTCTAGTAGTTTTTGACGTAAGGGGGTTTGCATATAGGCTTTAAACTCTGCTTTGGGAAAGAGGAAGTCGAGGGGGTGGGCATTGCATGAGGCAACATAGAGGAGCTGGGTCAAACTGAATACAAGACTTAGGGTGGTAATGGGATTTGACATGGTATTTCTTTGGATGCCGTAGGGTGGTGGAATAAGTTGTTTTTCTTTTATAAAGATATGGGTTTTTGAAACTTTATGCTAGTTTGGGATGTTCAAAAATTGTTGTTTAACGATCGAAATTTTATACTCAATATGGGATTTAAGGAGAATATTATTATATTTGTGATTCTGAAATGCTAAAGTTGATATCAAATCGGGGCGTAGCTCAGTTGGTTTAGAGCACTACCTTGACAGGGTAGGGGTCATTGGTTCGAATCCAATCGTCTCGACTACACAGGCGCAACTCTTTAATTATGAAGAGTTTGCGCCTTTTTGTTTTCTAAGTTTTGCATTTGAGCCAAAATCTGAGCCAGAGAAAAACTTGACTTCAGGGACAAAAGAGCATATCTTTGCTAAGAACTTAAATTTGTCTCCCTTGCAAGAATTTGAAAAACACAAGCCTTTCAAGAAGGCTCGCCTTTATGATGCTAAAGGTGATTTGAAGAAACGCTGGTACATCAACTTTAACGTTTGGAGTGAGTTGAAGAATAAAATGATCCGAAAACGGGATTATTCTGTGAATGAATACAAAACCGTTGCTCAACGGAACGCCCACGCTAAAAAGCGCATCAAAGAAATCAACAAACTTTTAGAGTCTGGTTATTACATTAAAATGGATGTTTCTGAAGAGGGGCAGACCAAGCTTGAGCCCAAGGTGAAAACTAAGGAGATTCGAGACGATTTTGAGTATGTCTTAGCTCTAAAGGAGAAAGAAGTAGCTATAGGCTCCTACAAAAAGATTTGACAAGTCAGAGACAGCTTCTTCAAATTCTTTGATCCTAAAAAGAAACCTTATCCTCATAATTACAACCAACAGGATATCATTGCATATTCAATATCATTATACTACAAACATAGTTTAACAGGAGTTTTTTTTTATGAAAGTACTTGAAATGACAGGTTTAGTTCCTGAAGTACCATTTTTGTTACATGAAAGGTAGAGATAAATATCTTCAGCTCAGAAATGCCATAAGTTCATACTTTTGATCAAATGCTTATTTTTTCTTAATTTTCAGTATCTTTTTTTCAACATTTTATAACCCAACAACATGTCTATTCAACCCAACAGCCCCCTTCAATTCAACTCAGGGCATCAGATGAAAAATCGCTTTATGCTAGCTCCCATGACCAATCAACAGAGCCATGAAGATGGAATATTGTCGGAGGATGAGCTGTATTGGCTGAAAAAGCGAGCCGAGGGGCAGTTTGGAGGGGTAATGACCTGTGCCTCGCATGTTCAGGCCGAAGGGAAGGGCTTTTCTGGGCAGTTGGGAATTTTTTCAGATGCGCATTTGCCAGGGCATCAGCGTATTGCATCTGCTCTCAAGGCAGAGGGTAGTCTTGCAATTGTACAACTACATCATGCTGGAATGCGCTCTCCTCAACATTTGATTAAAGGGGCACCTCAATGCCCTTCAGATAATGAGAAACATGGGGCAAAGGCTATCACAACGGCTCAGGTTGAAGTGCTGATTCATGATTTTGTCAAGGCTGCTCAACGTGCTAAAACCGCAGGTTATGATGGAGTAGAGGTACATGGGGCGCATGGCTATATTCTTTGTCAGTTTTTGAGTGCAGAACTCAACCAACGTAAGGATGCTTATGGGGGGAGTTTTGAAAACCGAAGTCGCGTGATTCTTGAGATTTTGAAAGGGATTCGGACTACTTGTGGTTCTGACTTTTTGCTTGGATTGCGACTTTCTCCCGAGCGTTTTGGGATGCAACTATCCGAAATTAAAGCACTTTCTCAGCAGTGTATTGATGAGGATTTAATTGATTTTCTGGACATCTCACTTTGGGATGTTTATAAAATGCCCGAAGATGCTGCTGATCAGGGCAAATCTTTATTGGATCATTGTTTGGAATTAGATTTTAAATCTGTAAAATGGACGGTGGCTGGTAAAATCTATACGGCAGAGGATGTTCAATTTTTGTTGGATAAAGGGGTAGATTTTGTCTCTATTGGTCGAGCTGCTATTTTGCACCATGATTTTCCTCTAAAGGTGATCCATGATCCTAATTTTAAAAGCATTGCCAATCCCGTTTCTGAAGCCTACCTGCGCAAAGAGGGGCTAGGTCCCAAGTTTATCGAATATATGAAGCGTTGGCCTGGCTTTGTTGGAGAGGAGTAAGTGTTTTACCCAAAAAATAATTTGAGTTTGTAGATCCGACATTCCGCACCCTTAAAATATAAAAAAATAGAATTATTGTTTTACTTAG
>CAZOLU010000225.1:0-6627 GCA_964580485.1 uncultured Saprospiraceae bacterium
GCTGTATTTTCTTTTTGGGGAGGGTTTGGAGTTGTAAAAACTATTGTCGAGGAACAATTGATCCTCATCCGTACTAAATTTTACATTAAAATTATAGTAATCTTTACGGTAGATACCTTTAGAACTCACCAACCCATCTTTATCGGTATAAGCGGTACCTATTTTGCGATCTTCATAACGGCGGAGTAAACTATTGTATTTGTTGATATAAAATTCGACCTTAACGCCCTCTAGGGGTTGCCCGTTTACCCGATTCAACACCGTGTATTCATAGCTACCATTCTGATTGCGCTCAATAAAACTAAGGTTAGACACATTGGTAAAGCCATAAACCATCCCATTTTCATCGTAGCTAAAATCTTCTTGATCCGAAATCCAGACCATATACAAGCCCGATTCTTGTTTTGGGATATTCAACTCTAGTCGGTGGCTTTGATAATCTCCTTCGTCGGGAATTTCCTCTGCCCACTGTTGTAGGGGAGATAAACTATTAAAGTAGTCTACTAACTTCTCTCTTTGATAGATCAAATTGGCCATCTTGCGATACTGCGCTTCAGTAAATTTGAAGACCTTGATATGCACCTTTGATAGGTTTTTGTAGGATAAACTAAGCAGCATCGCTTGATTGATGGGGTATACCTGCTCCATTTGAAAGCTTAGGCTCTTGGACTCAATATCTACAATCAATGCTTTGGCACGTTGAGCACCAATTGTTTTGGGATATTGGGCTACAATATCTTCGGCCAGCTTTTTGGCGGTTTTCAACTCCCAGCGATAGGTTTGTTCTGGAGAAGGTTGGTATTTACGACCTTCTGCCGCATGCCAAGCCGCTACCTCATAAAGTGCCTCTGCGGCCATAGGATGTTTGCTATGTTTTTTAGCCAGCGCATTGAGTGCTTTGAGGTAGAGCTCATCTTTATTGCTAATAATTGCCTGACTATGCACCCATTTTAGACGGCGTAAATCGGCATAAATTAGCGCATCCTTATCGGTATCATTGAGGTGAAACTTCATCAACTCCTGATACATCAACAAGGCTTTAAATTTCTTAGAGATGCTGTCTCGGGTTTCAAATTTTGTATTGACAAAGGTTGTCGCATCCGCCAATGCTTTAGGATCATCAATATAAAACTTGTAGGCAGGTTGTGTTAGATAGCTGCTTTCTTGGGTGAAAAAGGTAATCGCTCGATTGAGCAATACATCATAGACCGTAGGCTGAATACTGACTTCGATAGTACGAGTATTTAGCAGCATTTCATGGTCTTTTAGCTTTGCGGTTTTAAGGGATGTATGGCTTAGAGAGGCGGTGTAGAGCTCAAAAACCTTGTCGGTAATTTGGCGAATACTCCAGGTACGGATGTCCTCAGATTTGTAATCTGGGGTATTGCTGCGATCTTGAAATTTGTACAGGTGGTTGTTGAGATAGCGATGATACATCTCTGCCAGCATTGATTGCATGACCGCCTGTGTTAGGCCCTCTGCTTGCTCTGTTTCTTGTTGAAAACGATAAATGGCATTGACCAAACCTTCCTCCTCTAGCTGAGCCTGAAAGCGATTAAACACAATAAGTGACTTGATCAGTAAGGCTGCTTGATTCGGATTGCTTTTATCTTTTCTGATTTTTTCTAAAAGTGCTTCTGCTTCTTTCAACGCCGATTCTGGAAGCCTCTGATTGGCAAAAGAGTCAATGGTAATGAAATCTTGTTCGTAGGTCTTTTGGGCATGGACTTGCCAAGATCCCAAAATAAATAATAAACATAAGGGAATGATTTTACGAAGTATAATCATAGTGGATGATGGTTTAGTTGTTGAAATGGTGTCGTGAATAAAGATGCAACTTTTTTTATAAATGGTGGGCTGATTTTCCTCATATTTTCTAAGGGAATCTTAAATCAGCTAAGAATTAAAGAGGATGCTTGATGTATGAGGCGGGGCTTTTTCTGTAGAATGGGATGCCCTTGTTTTGAGTGGAATTAAGCTAGCCTAATCTTATGAGTTGGGCAGAAGGGAATAAATAATAGGCTCTTTGACTCAAAGACAATAGTTGTGCAAACTTAGTCTTTGAGTCGAAACGCCTATGCTAAAAGTGACTTTTATTGTTAGGGGGCTATGCTACTACTGTTTTGTAATGCGGTAGTTGCTATTCCCAACTTTTATAAAATAACTGCCTGAGCTTAAATTGCTGATTTGTAGGCGCAAACGCTGATTTGTTTGTTCTATAACTTGAACTTGATGCCCAACGTTTTGTCCTAGCATATTCCAAATAAGCAAGTGATCTTTAGCTGAAAAATAGCCTTTGAGGATGATCTGATCTTTACCAGGGTTAGGGTAGACTTGTTCGGTAGTTGTTTGTTGTAGTTGAACGGTACGAATAGGAGAGTATTCCAAACTTCCATCAAAATCCACCTGCTTGAGTCGGTAGTAATACTGTCCAAAACTTGCAGAGGCATCATGGTATTCGTAATCTTGAGGAGTGCTACTGGTTCCTGCCCCCTGAATCTGCACAAGATATTCCCATTGGTAGCCATTCCGAGAGCGTTCTATGTCAAAGTAATCATTATTTAGTTCTGATGCAGTGCGCCAGCGCAACAGCACGCCTTCTTTAGCATCTGCTACTGCACTAAAGCTGGATAGCTCTACGGGCAAAGGATTCACTAAAGTGTAGTTAAAGGTTACTCGATTGTCACTACCCTGCTCATAATATTCTAAAACCAAGTCAACATTTCCACTAAGTGTAAAAGTACCAGTTGTAGTTCGATAGCCGTGTAGTGTATAATCATCTAATACGTAGGTGTTGCCCCCATCTAAACTGAGGCGAACGCCGTCATCTCCCCCAATGACAATTTCATAATCGCCTGGAGGGAAATTTTTGCGCATTTTGAATCGAACGGTGAAGCTTTCGGTTTGTACTGCACAGCCATTGGTACTTTGTAGGCAATTGTTTCCACAAAAAGACTCATCAAAGATCTCTGTTTCCGTAATAAAGCCCTGATAATCTGCACTGTTGAAATTATCAGCCCCATCATAAACATAACCAATCCAGCTGTTGTTTCCATAGCTTAACTCATCTCCCTGAGGGCTAGTGCTAGAAACCGTTACGGTATTAGAATACAAAATATTCCCTCCAAGATCAGCTTGACGACGATAGTAGGTTGTTTGAGCAGGACCCAAGGGAGGATCATAACTAGGGGTGTTGGCGCCAGGAATATCACTAAAACTAATATTGTCAAGCGAAGCTTGCCATTGATAACTGATAGCGCCAGCAGCGCAGGAGTATGCTAGGCTACTGTTATTAAGGGGACCGGGGTCAATATTAGAGGCAGAACAAAAGTTTTGATCTCCTGTAATCGTTCCAGCATCCTCTGTATCAATAAGGCTATAATTGAAGCTGACGCGGTTGCCTCCTCCTTGCTCATAGTACTCTAAAACCAAGTCATAGGTGCCGTCTAGAGCAATTGTGGTAGCACTTGTACGATAACCGTGGTTGCTGTAATCATCAATAATATAAGTGGCTCCACCATTAATGCTGAGACGCACGCCATCATCTCCTCCAATTGTAAGTTCATAAATCCCACAATTAAAGTTCTTTCTCATCCGATAACGTACTGTAAAGCTTTCGGTTTGTACTGCGCAGCCATTGGTGTTTAAAAAACAGTTGTTGCCACAAAAACTCTGATCAAAAATTTCACTTTCCGTTACAAAGCCTTGATAATCATTTGTATTGTAATTGTTGGCTCCATCATACACATAACCGATCCAACTGTTCATACCATAACTAAGCTCATCACCCAAAGGAGCTGTTTTATTGATGGTAACTACATTAGAGTGCAGTATTGTTCCTCCAAAATCAACCTGTCGACGATAATAGGTAGTTTGTGTTAGAGTTGCTGGTGGATCATAGCTTGCGGTATTGGCTCCAGGAATATCGCCAAAACTAATATTATCTAGCGAAGATTGCCATTGATATATGGGGGGAGTCCCAATACAAGATTGAGCAGGATTAAGACTGCTTAGGATATTGGGGTCTACAGCATTGGCTGAGCAAAAATCTTGCTGACCTGCAATGAGTCCAGGATCTTCGGTCCCTCCCAAAAAGCTGTAATTGAAAGATACCCGATTTTCACCAGACCCTTCAAAATACTCTAAAACCAAGTTGTAACTACCATTTAGAAAAACTGTAACACTACTAGTTTGGTAGGGATGGTAACTGTAATCATCAATAATATAAGTGGCTCCGCCATCAATACTAAGACGGATGCCATCATCTCCTCCAATTACAAATTCATAAAGCCCACAGGCAAAATTTGCTTGCATTCTGTAGCGAACACTAAAGGTTTCCGTTTGTACTGCACAGCCATTCGTTGTAAAATTGCAGTTGTTGCCACAAAAGCTCTCATCAAAGATAGCGGCTTGAGTGATAAACCCTTGATAATTGGCACTATTGAAATTGTTGGCTCCATCATACACATAGCCAATCCAGTTATTATTGCCATAACTAACTTCATCACCCAAAGCGGTTGGGCATTGAGCATAAGCTGTTGTATGTATAAAAAAGATCAGGAAAAATATGGACGGATAAAGTAGCTGCTGCATGTCTTAATTTTAGGTTTTGAAGATGCTCCTCTACGCCAAAAACATACAATAGGGTATGGGTAAATGGACTGGGGGAGTGATTTGAAAGCGCAAAATTAGAATAAAAATCGAAGGAGACCTACTCCTATACTTAAAAAACAAGGGATTTAAGGATAACTTAACATCTTCGACTTTACTCTAGATGGTCAAAATAATTAACCAAGTTTTTTATGCTATAAAACCGTACATACATCATGGAACTACACTATACTGGAATATCGCGCTTACCGTGTTGTATGGATTTGCGCAATGAAGACGTACCGTTTTAATCCATCGGAGCTAGTCCCGATGAAGGGGGCATGTATAAGACCAGTAATTGCAAGGAAAAGTAATACTTTCTAGCTCAAAAATTGTATTAATCCATTGAAGATTCCCTACCTTTGAGGGTCTTTAGACCTAGCAGAACTCTATGTATTGGCTTTTAAGTATCTTATTTTGGCTCTCCGTAGCGGCTATTTTACACTCCTATTTGCTCTATCCCTTGATATTGCGCTTAGTTAGTATCGGGAAAAAACAAAATTCAGTTTGTTTTGAGTATGATGAATTGCCAACCCTCTCTATCTTAATGTCGGCTTATAATGAGGAGGCTGTGATTGAGGCGAAGATTGAATCTATTTTTGCTTCAAATTATCCCTTAGAAAAGCTCCATGTATACATCGGTTCAGATTGTTCGGATGATCATACCAATAGGATGGTAGAAGCTCTGCTTGAAAAATACCCGAATCAGCTACATTTTTTCCCTTTTCAGGAACGTCGAGGAAAGCCAAGAGTCATCAATGAAATTGCTCGACAGGCTGCCCAGCGACATCCTTTCCATGCAGATCATATCCTACTCATTACCGATGCCAATGTAATGCTTTTGCCAGATACGCTTTTTGAGTTGATTAAGCATTTTAAAAATTCAGCTATTGCTTTGGTAGATTCCAATATCCAGCATCCCTCCGTACAGGTTCAGGGCGAAGGGATTGGCAAAAACGAGCAAGGCTATATTTCTCGAGAGGTACGGCTCAAACATCTGGAAGGCTTGGCTTGGGGGGCGATGGTGGGCCCCCTTGGGGGCTGCTATGCGCTGCGATCTACCCATTTTGTTGAAGTACCTGTGGGCTACTTGGTCGATGATTTCTACATTGCTATGCGAGCTTTTGAAAAGGGGGGAGAGGCCATCAATGAACCCAAGGCAGTTTGTTATGAAGATGTGTCTAGCTCTATCGCTGAGGAGTTTCGTCGGAAAACGCGTATCTCTACCGGAAATTTTACCAATCTAGCAACTTTTTGGCGATTGCTACTCCCTCAGCATGGGGCCTTGGCTTTTGCTTTTTTTTCTCATAAGGTGCTACGTTGGTTGGGACCATTTTTTATGATCTTGGCACTGTTCAGTAATCTGCTGCTTGCCATACTTTGGGGGGGCAACTTATTCTATCAAATCTTGTTTATAATGCAAATAGTTGGATTTTTAGGCCTACCTTTGTTGGACTTTTTAAGCAAAAAGATGGGGCTTCACTTTCCGCTATTACGATATATAACCTATTTTATTGCTATGAATTTGGCTTTACTAAAGGGATTTTTCAATTATATAAAAGGAGTTCGAAATAATGTCTGGCAACCAACAAAAAGAAATCTTGGATAGAAAATTAGACAGTATTGAAGATGCTATTCGGGATATTCGCGATGGTAAAATTGTGATTGTGGTGGATGATGAAGATCGTGAAAATGAAGGCGACTTTATCTGTGCTGCGGATAAAATTACACCTGAACTGGTCAACTTTATGGCTACGCATGGTCGTGGATTGATCTGTACCCCACTAACCGAAGCTCGCTGTAGAGAGTTGAACCTCAAACCTATGGTGCAAGATAATACCTCGCACCACGAAACGGCCTTTACGGTATCTATTGACCTGATCGGTTATGGCTGTACTACAGGCATTTCAGCCTATGACCGAGCCACAGGAATTAAAAAACTGACAGAAGCTAATACCGTATGGACCGACTACGCTC
>CAZOLU010000226.1:0-2167 GCA_964580485.1 uncultured Saprospiraceae bacterium
CCATTGGGACCCAAAATTGCCGTAAGCTCCCCCTTTTTCAAGCTAAAATTTAAGCCCTCAAAAAGCAGTCGACTTCCAATCCGACAGGATAAATTTTCAACTTTTAGCATATTCTATTATTTTTTAGATCTACCATAACACATGAAAACATGACTAAAATTCATAATTCATCTTCGATTTTAAGATCAACCAAAGGAAAAAAGGTGCTCCCAAAAAGGAGGTCAAGATCCCAATGGGTAATTCAGCAGGCGCTAAAACCGTTCGGGCAAAACTATCGGCTAAAAGGAGTAGTATCGCTCCCAAGACTGCCGATGCTGGCAACAAAAAACGATGATCCGCCCCAAAGCTCAATCGGATGAGGTGAGGAACCAAAAGCCCAAAAAAGCCAATCATCCCCGACAAGGCCACCGCCGCACCAACTGCAAGGCTCGCCCCAATCACCACTCGCCATTTCAAAGGCTCCAAAGCCACTCCCATAAAGCTCGCTTCTTCTTCTCCCAGCAATAAAGCATTCAAGGGCTTGGATAAGGGCAAGAGCAAGACTGCTGAAATCCCAAAAAAGATGCTCATGACCACTACCGATTGCCAGTTGGCTCCCGACAAACTACCCAAACTCCAAAAAGTAATATCTCTCAACTGCTCTTCAGTTGAAAAATAAGACATCAGTCCTGTTCCTGCTCCGCAAAGGGCGGTAATTGCCACCCCTGCCAAGAGCATAGTTGCCGTGGAGGTTCGCCCATTTTGCTTAGACAAGCGATAGACTAGAAAGGTCGTCCCCAAGCCTCCTAAAAAAGCCACAAAAGCCAAACTAAAGCTACTCAAGTAGGCCCCAAACTGAAGCCCAAGCGCCCCTCCACTTACAATAAAAAATACCGCAGCCAGCATCGATCCAGCAGTCACCCCAATCAAGCTGGGCTCTGCCAAGGGGTTGCGAAAAAGCCCTTGTACGGCTGCGCCTGCCATAGAGAGGCTTGCACCCACTAAAATGGCCAGTACAATTCTGGGAATGCGCAATTGCCAAAAAAGAAACTGCTCGCTGCTATTTTCCACTCCTGAACTTCCTCCAAAAACTAGCTCAAAGATTCGTGCTAAGGAAAGTGGATAGGCTCCAAAACTTGCAGCTATAAATCCTACTACAAGCAGTGTCAAGAGCGCAAAGACCAGAACCTTTTCTTTATGTACAATGAGTGCATTCATGGATCTTGCTTATAGTTGTTCAGCTAATTCTTGCTCAATGGCTTTGCGTAGGTCGTAGACGGCACTAGCCACTCTTGGGCCAAATCCTAGCAGATAATGCCCATCCATTGTGATCAGACGCTTGGCTTTGCCCGCAGGCGTTTGAGCTAATGCTGGAAGATTAAACAACACTTCTTCTGAACTCTTTGCAGCAGTTTCATCCGCTAGGCTAGCCAAGCCCGAATCAAACATGAGGATAATGTCTGGAGCGGCTTGCAAAACTGCTTCGGGAGTCAATGCACGAAAATCTTCAAACTCCGTTACTGCATTTTCGGCTTGAGCCAATGCAATCATTTTATCTGCTGCGGTGTTTTTTCCGCCTACCATAAGGGTTTTACTGCCTCTGGCATAGAGAAACAGGACTTTAGCTTTCTTTGCTGGGGTTTCGAGTTTGCTCAGTTTTTCAAGCGCAGCTTTATGCTGTTGCTCCAACTTTTGGATTGCTGGACTTAGATCTTCGGCAAAGGCCTGATCTAAAGCTTTAGCTGCTTTGATGGGGGCATCGAGTCCTTGCTCTAGGTCTACAGTAACCAGCTTGATGTTGGGATGTTGTTTCAATTGCTGTACTGCGGGCAATTCGGCATTAGCCGCATCAATAAGCACATAGTCAGGGTTTAGGGCAATCAGACCTTCTAAATTGAGTTGGCGAACATGCCCTAACTTTGGCAATTGCTTGACCTCTTCGGGATAGCTGCTTGTCACATCTACGCCTACTATTTCATCCCCTAGTCCCAAAGCATAGCTAAGTTCAGTTAAACTTCCGCTTAGAGAGACGATTCTTAGCTCTTGTTCTGCTGTTGGGTCAGAGACCGCCTCCTTTTGTTCTACTGTTGTTTGTTGGCAGGAATAAAATAGACTACTAAAAACAACTAAAATCATCCAAAAATATCGCATTATATATTTTTATTTTAACATGAATTGGGATAGCGCT
>CAZOLU010000226.1:2177-6573 GCA_964580485.1 uncultured Saprospiraceae bacterium
GTGTAGCCCCTTGGACTGTCCCGAAGGGCAGGCTACTCTTGAATAAGAGTAGGGCAAAACATAGCGACTGCCTGAAGGCAGCCCCCTAAAAAAACTTCCCCCCCCTTAAAAACTCCCCCCTGAAATTCAGCAGAGAGGAGAACGGATGAAAAACCTAGTTAACTCTTAATTCTGAATACTAATTTTATTTACTAACAAAATGTCTTTTCCAGTAATCCGTAGAATATACTGCCCTGAAGATAAGTTTAAATTCGATAGCTGTAGCTCATGTAAACCCGCATTGACATCCAAGTTTTGCTGATATAGTTGCTGTCCCATTTGGTTAAAGACCTCCAAATTTAGCTCTAAATTCTGTTGAGGTAGATCCAGGATAATACTAAAATTACCATTCGATGGATTTGGGAAAGTCCTCAGGCTTGCATCTGCCTTATTCTCTAATAGATTGGTATTGGAAATCAGCCCCAAGTCAGTCTTTTGCAAGGTAGTGGTTCCATTAGCAGAGCCTCCAAAGTCAATCATCTGGAGCTTCCAGAGTCGGCTGTCATTGGTTTTCACAAAAAACACCTGATCGGAACTAACCGACCAGCCAGTGGTAAAATTATAGCTTTTCCAATCATAGCCAATGATATCTAAAGTTTCAGCAGAAAGACTATCGGTGTAGTTGGTTTCGCTAACAGTGGCAGGATTTATGCCATCTGCCTGCGCTACTTCTACCCCATCGGCAGTCAGAATACCTCTCACGCCATAGGGTACTACCCCCCCGCTTCCATCAGGAATAGAGGTCTGATAACCCGTAAAAACTAGATCCCAATCGGCAGGTTCTGGGTTGGCAATAGTTGAGTTGGTGGAGAAAGAAAAATAGGCTAATTGACTGCTAGTGAAACTAGATTTAGCCACTGATTTTGACTGAGTATTGCTACCATCTAGGTCGGCATAGCGGAAATAATAGGTACCTGCTATCAAGCTGTCAACAACCATTTTTTTCATCCCAATGGAGGGGATATCCAAAACATAAACTTTAGAACCAGTGATGGTGTGGGTGATCATACTATAGCTTCCCCAGCCATAGTCGAAAGGATCTGTAGCTTGGCGATTTTCGTTGAACGCTCCGTAGGACCAACTTTCTTCGGCATTACCAAGCTCCGTCAAGGTGGCTGTTGCGGTATCAATTGTTGTGCTAAAATCTGTAATAGTTGTTCCGTAGAGTTTTACGGGGTTGCTACCCAAGGCAGCTGTTTCATTAATGAAAATGCCTGCATCGGTACTTCCTAAGGTGGAAAAAGCAATATGCCAATCGGCATGGCTCGCAGTTGTCACTGTTCCATCAGCAATTTTGTAGAAAGCTTGATTGGCGTAGGCAGCTCCCATAGATACTTGATCCGTGCTTTGTGCAGTTAATGAAAAGCTTATTAAAAGGCTTGCAAAACAAAGGAGTTGTTTCTTCAGTTTCATATTATATAGATTTAGTCTTAATTAATTTAATGATGCAAATCTAAAACAGATTTTCCTAAAAAGCAAATTAATTTGGACTAAGTCTAAATTAATTTAAAATAAAATTCCCGCTGCCTAGGTAAGGCAAGCGGGAAAAGGGAAATTAACACTAAAAAGGATCAGCTAACTAAACACTAAACACTACTTTAATCTATCAAAACATGAGTCTTATTTGGGTTCGGAGTCGAGCATCATTGGCATATCTCCATCTGAGATAATGACTTTGGTATTGGGAGATTTTGCGAGTTCTAGGAAAGCTTCAATAGATTTGAATTGAAGGATTTCCTGACTCAAGCCCTCGGCAATAATTTTTTGAGCATCGCGTACCCCCATAGCTTCTATTTTTTGTCGTTCGGCTTCTTTTTGAGCTCGCTGCAACACAAATTCCATACGTTGGGCCTCTTGTTCTGCTTCGAGTTTTTGCTCAATAGCATTGGCGAGGCTTTCTGGCAGTTTGATGCTTTTGAGCAGCACGGCTTCTACTTCAATACCTTTTTCTTCAAGGTAGACCATCATTTGTTCTTTGATGGCCTTTTCGATAGTGCCCCGCTCTTTGGTATGCATATCTTTGGCAAAGAAGCGAGCAGAGACATCGGAAACGGAGGAGCGAAATACGGGTAGGATGATATTACGCTCATAGGTAGTTCCGATCGTTCTCAGGATTTGTGGTGAAGCTTCGGGCTTGATGTGATAGAGGATGGATACCTCTGATACAATATTGAGTCCTTCTTTGGAAGGGATACTCAGTTTTACTTCTAGGTTTTCGGTTTGTGTAGAAATTTTAATGACTTGACTAACTAGGGGGTTGTAGGCCTTGAGGCCACTAGTGTAGGGAACATCCTTATATTTTCCTAGGGTTCGTTTTACACCTACTTCTCCCTCTCGAATAACTACACAGCTTTGCAGACCGAAAGCTACTAGGGCTAAGATCCAAGTTAATTTTGTCCATTTCATGAGTCTTGGTGTTTTATGCGTAGAAAAATGGTTTTTATACAAATTGGATAGACTGTAGTCCAGAGATCAACTGCTTGCGGGCAATGTGGATACGACTTTTGATCGTCCCCAGTGGTAGATCTAGTTGCTTGGCAATTTCCCGATATTTGTAGCCCATCATGTAGTACAAAAAGGGCTCTCTGTAAATTGGGGCCAAGTCTTGTACTAGGCGATTGATCTCCCCTACATTGAGTTGCGTTTCTGCTTGGTTGTCTACACTGCGCACATCTAAATAATCCATCCAGTCTTCCTGGTCATTCAAAATAGAGCGTCGGCGCTTGCGCAGATCATTAATAAAGGTATTGCGCATGATGGTGGTCAACCAAGCTCTTAGATTGGTGCCAGCTTTATATTTATCTTGGTTTTTAAAGGCTAGAAAGGCAGTTTCCTGAAAAAGATCCTCTGCACGATGCCAGTCCTGTGTTAATTTATATGCAAAACCTTTAAGATAACTATTATAGTTAATGAAATCTTGCAACCCAAAAGAAGCTTTACCATTCATATTTGTAAATTTTATTGCTCTTAATAATAGTAATACTAGCAAAATTTAATAGTAAAACCAAATAAAGTGAAAAGAGTTTTTATTTTTTCTTCTTTTTTTGCAAAAAAGAAGACTGAGAGGATCGAAAATTTGCCAGCAGCCTAGCCCTAGCCTTTCTCCGCAGGAGTCGAAAAAGGCTAGGAGCTAAGAAAACAGGCTAAATAGTTACTAAAAAAAATGATCCCATCAACTAAAATGAAGAGATCATTACCATTCTTGTTCAGCTAAAGTGTTGTTCTTAGGCTTCTTCCCGAAAATCAACTTTTCCGCTATCTAGGTGATAGTAGGCAGAAAAGACTTTGAGTTCGCCATTTTTTATTTCGTTTTGGATGATGGTAGACTTTGCTGCAAGTTCTTCTGCGGTAATTTCTGCATTTTTCTTCACTACCTCATTGATAGTGCAATTTCCACCACAAGCACTTAGTGCAGGTTGCATAAAGTGTACAAGATGATTGAGGTGGTTGCTGCCTGCATCTCCACCTTCTACTGCTGCAGTGATTGCCCCGCAATTTTCATGTCCCATCACCACAATTAGGTTGACATGAAGGTGGGCTACCGCATATTCAATACTGGCTACGGTAGCAATATTGGCGACATTACCTGCTACACGAATTACAAATAGGTCTCCTAATCCTGTATCAAAGGCGAGTTCGGGTATAACTCTAGAGTCAGCACAGCTTAGAATAATGGCCCAAGGGTGTTGACCATTACAAAGTCGATTGCGTAGTGGGATATCGTGGTTGGGGCTATTGAGTTTGTCTTGAACAAACCTAGCGTTTCCTTCTTTTAATTTGAGAAGTGCTTCATCCCACAAAAGATTTTTTTTCATAATGCTGGTTTTAGGCACATGCATCATTCCAAAGCTAGGAGAATACTCATTTTTGAGATGATGAATGCTTTTTTTGTTGATGTTGATATTCAATGACTTCTTTTTTGTTCATCAAGATGGCAATGACTCCGATAATGAAAAAAAGCAGCATGATATTCACTAAGATCCATTTTGCTTCTGTAAAAAAGTCGGCCAGCTTGACTAAAATTGGAAATTTCTGAGGATACATCCATAGTAAAGTAGAAATACTCAGGTTTTCCAAAAGATCCATTGTCATAAGCAGAACAGGAAGAAAGGTCAGCTTGTACAAATCATTCAACAACCAGGGAAAAGAATTCTTTAGTAGGTAAATGAACAACCAAATCAATCCCAAACCATACAACAATGGGAAAACAAGATCCAATGTCCAAGTAATCAACAAATATTGGGTTCTGCGTTTTGCTCCATAAGCCTCTATGATGGCATAAGCAGTTGCTACATCATATTGGCTGTAAAGATCCAGCATAATAACAGGATGTTCTTTACCAATAGGAGAACTAACT
>CAZOLU010000227.1:0-6568 GCA_964580485.1 uncultured Saprospiraceae bacterium
GTCCTTCGGGTATAGTTTCAATCATGAATTTATTTTTTTTTAGGCTTAACGACGCTTGCGGCGACGGCGACGTTTATCCTCAGGCTGAGCTGAACCCGTAATCAAATCACGCAAAAGTTTAGCCGACAACATTCCTAACCCAGCAAGGAGTCCCCCAATAGCAGCCACCATTAGGATAAAATATAGGTCAGAACTTATATTGATCCCTAGTACTCCTTTTATTTTATCCAAAAGCATTCCTTCATTAGCTGCATTTTGCCAATACATGGACACTCCCCAAAAGGAGAACGCCGCTAAAAAGCCACATAAAAAGCTGAGTCCATCTTTCATTTGCAAAGCAAAGCCAAGCAAAGCGGCATAAAATACCACTGCCCACCACCAAGGAGTCAACCACGCAGTTAATACACTTAATAGTACCACAAGTACAAATCCTACTAAAAATCGCATAGTATATTATTTAAAGTTAGCACCCAAGGCTTAAAAGTTAGTTCTTGATCGCCTGTCGCAGACGAATACGGTCCGAATTTGTTTCTGGCGATTGCAAATACAAAAGGTCATAGTATTTGCCCTGACTCCAGTCGGCGATCATATTGTCATAATAGTAGCTACCAGGGTTACCAGACTGCCCTCCAGGATAAATGGCCTCAGCAACCACCTGGTCTTTGCCCAACTCCACAATCATTCGCCAGCTAGGCCCTGCAGATGAGCCCGACTTGTACATTACTTTGCTACTGTCTCTAGATTTTTCAAAATCATAGCGATTGCTAATAGCATTCAGAGCATCCTTGCAGCCATCAACGGGGAGGTTTAAGACCGAGAACTCTGGGATTCTCGCCAAGTGATACAAGGAGGTTGCCTTCATCTCATGCCATTTGAAAATAGATTGATCCTCATGGCGTGGCACTGTTTTATAAGTAAGTTTAAAGGCGGCAGTGACTACATCTTCTATACTTTCCTTTTTATCTGTGGTCGCAATTTTATCTACGATAAAGTTGGCCGTATCTCGTTTTAAAACCCCCAGCATATGCCATTCTTCGGGCATTTGGAGATCAAAACCTTCTTTTTTAGCTTCGGCAAACTCATCATAAAGCTCTTGCTCAAAATTATACAGCCAATCTTCAAAAATAGTGGGAGCTACTTCATTGGCACGATATTCATAATCCCAATCTTTAAACATCGCCAGCAATTCCAACTCGTCTTTAGACAGATCTCCACGGTTGATATACTCTAATAGCAAGGGTAAAAAATACTGGGCTTTGGGTCCAAAATTACTATTCTGCAACTCTTTCATATCATTATGACCAATGTTAGCCATGGTCGCTAAGCTGGCATTCAGGAAACGACCTCGATACTCCTCAAAGTAACCATAAATGTAGTAAGGATAATCTGGACTCACAGAGTGTTGATTAGCAGATGCTACAAAGCCCCGGTTGGGGTTGTGCTCATGAGGGATATGCTCCTGAGGCATAAATCCTGACCATTGATCAAAAGAAACAGTTCCATCGGCCACAAACTTTCCTTGATTAGGTCGGCGGAGAGGAAGTTTCCCCTGCGTATAGAGTGCGATATCACCATCTTTACAAGCAAATACGAGGTTTTGGGCAGGGCAAGAAAAATGTGAGATAGCTTCTTGATAATCTTTATAAGATTTGCCCAACATCAATTTAAAAAAGGTTTGCGGTTCTTCACTAGGATCATGTGCAATCCAACGCAATACAAAATCTCGCCCAGCTTCAGAACGAGCTACTGGTCCAAAATGGGTGTAGAGCAGGGTATCCACCACCATTTCTGCGCCACGTACCCGTATTGTATCATAAATGATGGTGGTATTCATGGCTTTTCCATCAAAGATATACTGTTGCTTGCTATTATCTTTCCATTTAATGGCAAACCAATCTCGTACATCGTGAGCCACGTTGGTTACCCCCCAAGCGATATGCCCATTGAATCCTGAGATGACTCCAGGCGCACCAGGTAAAGAAGCCCCATATACATTAAATTCAGGTGTAACGATCTGTAATTCAAACCAAATCGAAGGCAAGTTGAGCGAAAGGTGTGGATCATTACAAAGGATAGGATGCCCAGAAGCTGTTTTTTTACCCGATACTGCCCAGTTGTTGCTACCAATACCTTTGGGTACTTCTGGACTATCGTCTTTTAGGTTTTCAGGTTGAGCAGAAAAAGGGAGCATTAGGCTATCTGAAACTGGGATAGGCTCAAAATTGTAAAATGAGGTATCCATAATCACTGGAATCTGCTCTGGAAAGTATTCAGGATACAACTGATTAAAGGTATCTGCCTTAAAATAGTTGTAGGCATTGGTCATTTTAAAGTCATAGTCTTTTTTGGTTAGGGTCTCTGCCATACTTTTGAGGAGTAATGCCGTTTTCAGGACTGACCATTTTTCGGGGCGATAGTTCAGAAGTTTATACTCCAAAGGCAGTTCTGCATAGGAAAGAGAATTGATATAGGCATTCACCCCATCTGCATAACGCTCCAACTTTTTAAAGCTTTCGGGATCTTTTTTCCAGTGCTCTACTGCTTTTTGGGCGGCTAAAGGCAATCCCTCCAAACGTTTTTTCCGATCATGCTCAATAATAGCTGCTCGAATTGCCGTACGGTGTCCTAGTATTTCGGCTAAACGGCCAGCCGCAGCATGGGTTTGAAATTCCATTTGCCATAAACGTAAGGCAGCAGTTGCATAGCCCTGTGCAAAAAAAGCATCTTCTGCCGATTGGGCAAAAATATGAGGTACCATCCGATCATCATAGAGAATTTCTACGGGTTGGGAGAGCGATTTATTTCGCAAACGTTTGGAAAGGCGAGGCCCTTTTGTAGGCTCCGCATTTTTCCAAAAACCAGCGGTGGGGCTGAGTAACTTACCCATCGGAGGTAAAAAGGTCTCCTTTCCTGTTAATCCTGAAACAATAGAGGATGCGACATTGGAAGAGCCCAAAAATAGCAGTAAAAAGACCGTTAGGCCAGTAAAAACTATAAACTTAATGATTCGCATAATTTAACATTTTCATCATCCCTCAAAACTTTTCAAAGGCACAAAGGGCATCAATCTTATTGATGAGCATAGAGCTCATAGGCCTTCATACAATTCATCATTAAAGCCGTAACCGTCATAGGTCCTACCCCTCCAGGCACTGGTGTAATTGCACTGACTTTATCCACCACCCCATCAAAATCTACATCTCCTACCAATCGGTAACCTCGTTTTCGGCTAGCATCTTCCACAGAGTTGATTCCTACATCAATCACCACCGCCCCCTTCTTAACCATATCAGCACTAATAAAGTTAGCTTGCCCAATAGCCACAATCAGAATATCTGCTTTCAAGCACTCTGCTTTGAGATCTTTGGTACGAGAATGAGTGAGGGTGACGGTACAGTTTCCTATTTTGCTATTTCTCGACATTAAAACACTCATGGGTGTTCCCACAATATTGGAACGTCCCACCACTACACAATGCTTACCCGAAGTTTCTATCTCATAGCGCTCCAGCAAAGTCATAATTCCATAAGGGGTAGCAGGAATGTACTGAGGCTGATTCATCATCATAAGTCCCAAATTCATGGGATGAAATCCATCTACATCTTTACTAGGATGAATTGCCATCGTTACCTTTTCTTCTGAGATATGCTTTGGTAGTGGAAGTTGGACAATATATCCATCTAAAAGGGTATCCTTGTTCATATCTTCGATCAAATGCAACAACTCTGCTTCTGTAGTACTTTCAGGGCGTTGAATTAGAGAAGATTTGAACCCAACACGCTCACAAGCTCTCATTTTATTGCGAACATAGGTTGCCGAAGCAGGATGATTCCCTAAGAGCACTGCGGCGAGATGTGGTGGACGAAAGCCTTGAGCCACAAAACCTGCTGTTTTTGCTTTAAGTTCTTCCTGAATATTTAATGCCCATTGTTTTCCATCAATTAACTGCATAAGATTTTGATAAAATATAAGGTTAGATTTATTTTGTATGTCTTTGTATGGACAAATCAACTTGTTTAGCTCTATAAAAAGTCTATTGAATTTTTGATTTTAGAACAAGTATTCAACAGCATATAAACAGCACAAAGATAAGAAAAAGAATAATCCTTTTATGAAATCATATCAGCTTTCTCGAAATAGATTCTAAAGTAGCATCGAGTAAGATGAGGTTATTGATTTAACCTAACTCTTTAACACAATTATCCAACAACAAAAAGTTAAAAATTCGGCAAACTATTAAACAATATTGTAGTTTTGAATATTCATAGAATGAAGCTAAGTAATATCAAAAATACAACTCATGGCAATACAAGGAAAAACAGGTATACTATTGGTTAATTTAGGCACACCTGATGCTCCCACCCGAGGAGCGGTATATCGTTATTTGAAAGAATTTTTAATGGACGGTCGGGTAGTTGATGTAAATCCGGTTCTTCGTACCCTATTGGTTAAAGGTATTATAGCTCCCTTTCGCTCAGGGCAATCGGCAAAGGCTTATAAAGAGCTTTGGACGGAAAACGGTTCGCCGCTCAAGGTTTTTGGAGAAGTTCTAATGGAAAGTATTCAAAAAGAGCTAGGAGATCAATATGATGTACGCTTAGCCATGCGCTATCAAAATCCTTCTATCGAGTCGGTCTTGAAAGCCATGCTCAAGGGTGGGCAACTCAAAGAATTGGTAGTGATGCCTTTGTTTCCTCAATATGCTTCTGCTACAACGGGTTCTGTTCATGACGAAGTGATGCGCATCATTCGCAAACAACAGGTCATTCCCGATGTTAAATTCATCAACTCTTATTATGATCATCCTAAATTTATAGAAGCCTTTGTCGCTAGAGGTAAAGAGCATAACATCGAGGAGTACGACCATGTGCTATTTAGTTATCATGGGCTGCCCAAACGACAGTTGATAAAAGCTGATGATTGCAATCACTGTATGAAGGTGGAAAACTGCTGTGCACAGATATCTATGAAGAATCAATATTGCTACAGTGCTCAGTGCTATGCTACAACAGAAGCGATTGCCAAGGTTTTGAATTTGAAAAAGGAGCAGTATAGTGTATGTTTTCAGTCGAGGCTAGGGCGTGATCCTTGGCTAGAGCCCTACACCAGCGATATGCTCAAGACCCGTTATGATGCAGGAGATCGAAAACTCTTGGTCTTTTGCCCAGCCTTTGTTGCCGACTGCTTGGAAACCACTATCGAAATCTCTGATGAATACGCAGAAGAATTTGAAGAGATGGGGGGCGAACATCTACAACTGGTAGAAGGGCTGAACGATCATCCTAAATGGATTGAAGCAGTAAAAACGATTATTTTGGAATATGTGCAGCCACCTATTACAATTGAAAAGCCCGTAATTTAAACTGCGTTGTAATATATGGATTGCGATTTTATATTAGGGCTATCGATTTTTCGGCAGCTCTATTTTTATAGTCGGAAAGCTCTTATCTCACAACTAAATAAAATATAATTTCAAAAAAAACCAGGATTTCGCCCCTTTCAAAATTAAATTCTAAAAACCATTGTATATCCCGACTCAAAAGTATATCTTTGCAGCCCTAAAATTGATTCGGTAGTTTTTATTTACCCATAAATACAGAATTTCTAAATTATTTTTCCCTTTAGGCAACCCTTTTAAATTAGGTTACGTTTTAATAATAAGAAGGTGATCCAAATATAATTTCAAAAAATGAATTAAAGCATCATATCTACCTTTAAAAATTCCCTATTTTTTATAAATCCCAAAAAAATATTTTAATATGAAAAACTTCTTACTATTTATATTTGCTTTTTTATGGAGCTTCGCATTGATGGCTCAAGCAGAAAAGACACTGGTACAATCTATTGACTTGGAAGGTCATGTTGCACTAGCAGCAGTTTTTAATGGAGAGATTGAAGTCGTAGAATGGGACAAAAACTATGTTCGAGTGACTACACAAATCAAAGTTGAGAATTCTAACGAAATGATTTTAGGCAAGTTGGTGTCTGTAGGGCGTTATGAAATAGATGCTACGGAAGAGGCAGGTGAATTGATTTTGACCATGCCCAAGGCTGCTAAGACCGTTAATTTGCGTGGTGAGGCTTTGATGGAGGGCTATAAAATACAGCTTAATGTTCCTAAATCGGTGAGCGTTCGCACTGCTGCCCCTGCGGGGGCAGGCATCTAGCCGCAAATTGCGCTTTAGGTTGCCTTCAGGGCTGTGAAATGGGGAGTCATTTGGTTTTCGGATCAAATGACTCCTTTTTTTTAGTCTAGCTCGATCATCACCTGATTCTTTTCTACTGCCTGCCCTTTTTCTATTTTAATTGCTTTGATCGTCCCCTCCCCTGCTGCTTTTATCACATTTTCCATTTTCATCGCTTCCAGA
Source organism: uncultured Saprospiraceae bacterium (assembly GCA_964580485.1). GTDB lineage: Bacteria > Bacteroidota > Bacteroidia > Chitinophagales > Saprospiraceae > Saprospira. The sequence goes on from CAZOLU010000227.1 coordinate 6,369, forward strand.
ATCAGGACGGGATCACCTTTTTGAACCGTTTGTTGAGGTTCTACCATAATATCTAAAACCAGGCCAGGCATAGGCGCTTTGATCTCATTCAACTTGCTTGAGCGTAGAGCGGAAAAGCCTAATTGCTCGGCAAGTAGGTCGAAACGATCTTTAAGGCTAAGGGTATAAATATTGTTATTGATTCGAATGAGAAAGCTTTT
>CAZOLU010000228.1:0-4581 GCA_964580485.1 uncultured Saprospiraceae bacterium
AGATTGTCTTATAAATGATCTCACGCCAAAGGTCAGTATAATTAGAAAACTTAATCCCTAACTCCGCAGTTTTACCCCGTCTATAAAAAATAAAGGGAATAAAAATGGGGCATTAGAGCAAAAAAATGTTATCTTTAGACTACCTAAAATAGGTAGCCTATGAAAAAGCCAAAATGGATTGAAAAGTATAAGGAACCCAAAACTGAGATCAAATTTGTTAATGGTGTAGAATACAAATACAACAAGATAAAGAAACGAACAGATAAGATTACAAAAGAAATCTTAGGAAAAGTTACGAAAGAGGGATTTATTCCTTCAAAAACTGCTTCTATTGACTTACAAGAAAATATAGATATAAAGCAGTATGGAGCTTTTGGTATGTTTTACGAACTATTGCAGTCAGAACTGGATAGTTTAGAAAGCCTTTTTGATGAGCAAACATCAAAAATATTACTCATAGTAGCTTACATGCGATGGGCACACCAAGCACCGATCAAGCGAATGCCAACTTTATACAGCCAGAGCTACATTTCAGAACATTGGCAACTAAGCGGATTTAATGCCAAAAAGATATCATCTACGCTAAAGAGAATAGGTGCTGCTAGGACACAAGTAGTTCAATGGATGAAATCTTGTGGTTGTGCAACTTATATCGAAGAATCGGAATATGTCATGATTGACGGTACTCATATTCCTACAAAGCCAGAGCGTCTTAACATCAACCACCGAGGGTATAATGGTGCAAATAGCTATAGCCCTCAGGTAAGCTTGATCTACATTTACTCAACAGAGCTGAAACAGCCAGTCTATTATAGAATGGTCAATGGGGATATTGTAGATTTAAAGGCTATGAAATACAGTATTGAAGAACTTGGACTAAAGAAAGTTTGCTTTGTAGCAGATAAGGGGTTCTACAGCAAAGACAATATTGAGTTGTTACAAAAGTATGAATTACAATATATTATCCCGATAAGACGAAACAATAAGATGGTTCGCTATGATTTTTTTCAAGATCCAGTTTTTAAAGAGAAGGCGCAGTATTTCAACTACCTCGGGCGTGTGATTTGGTATTTTGAATATGTTTATGATGAGACGTCTGTCGTTATTTATCTAGATGAACAGTTGCGGGTAAAAGAAGAAAGAGACTATCTAAGTAGAATTGAAACACATCCTGAAAAGTTTAGTTATGAGAAGTTTTGTGCAAAAGTGGGACAGTTTGGGACCATGACGATTGTTCATAAACTTGATACGCCTGTTGAAGCTGCTTCAATCTACAAGACATACAAACAACGTAATGAAATTGAAGTCATGTTTTCTGCATATAAAGGCTTTTTAGAAGCGGATAAGACATATATGCAGGATCGTTTGGTCATGGAGGGCTGGTTGATGGCTAACTTTATTGCAATGAAAGTATATTATGAGCTTTTACAAAGACTCAAAAAAAATGAATTGAATACAAAATATTCCCCAATGGATCTACTTGAATATTCTAAAGGCATTTCTGCCTTGAAAATAAATGGCAATTGGAAAATATCAGAAACTACTAAGAAAATACAAAAGTTATTCTCTTTAGTGGGGATAGACTACCTAAATTTGCGGAGTTAGGGATTAAATTGACATATGACTTGTAAACATCGTTGCAATTTGTAATTGACATCGACATTAATGATGAAGTTTCTACGCCTTATTTTGGGTTGAATAAGAAAGTTGTCAATTTTTTAAGTAAAACAGGGGAACAGCAGTTGATCTTGATTTGTATAAATACGAAGAATAAAAAACATTGCCCAACATCGTATAGCTTTGCCAGAACACCACTTTGTAGTTAGACCACTACGCTTTTAGACGAAGAGACCCAAAGACTAGATAACATACGTCTTGTCTTTGGGTCTAGTAGTCTAGTGTCTAATAGCCTTATGAAGTTAAATTGCCGATATAATTGGGCTTATGATGATTCCTTTAGACAAACCTAACCCTTATGTTTCATCGCCTCTTTGAGCAAGTCCTGCATTTCCTCTGGCACAAAGATAGAGCCATCCCCTCCACCCTTCAAAATCTCACGAACTACCGTAGAGCTATAATAGGAATACTCAGGAGAAGTGAGGAGAAAAAGGGTTTCCAGCCCATCTCCTATATCTCGGTTGAGCATGGCAATGGTAGTTTCGTAGTTGAAATCATTAGAATTGCGTAAACCCCTCAAAATAAAGTTGGCTTCCTTTTCTTTGCAATAATCCACCGTCAATTTTTGAAACACATCCACCTCTACCTTAGGTTCATGTTCAAAAGTAGCATGCAGGAAATCCAATCGCTCGGTTTGTGAAAAATAATAACGCTTGGTAGAATTGACCCCTAGGGCTACAATAATTTTATCAAAAAGCGGCAGGGCTCGCTTTACAATGTCTTCATGCCCTTTGGTAATAGGATCAAAAGAACCTGGGAATACAGCTATTTTCATCTCAATGTATTTTGATTAGACATGGAAGTTATGGAGAACAATTGGATTATTAAAATTTAATTGTACAAACCAAAACTAAATAATACTTTCTTTCAGGGACTTTAGCGCATTTTTGACCCTTAGCGCCTGTTGAAGATGCCGATTTTGGTGCTCTACCATAAAGATCAGGGTTTCATAAATACTCAACCTTAGCAGTTTAAAAAATTCGATCCGTATTTTTTTCTTGTTGAGATTGACCTCAGCATGCTGTTCTAAAAGAGTTAGAAGTTGCACTTGATGTGCAATGAAATTGGATAACACTTGGGGGGAAAGCTGAGTAGCCTGGGGATTCATCCGTTTAAAGGTCTTTTGTTTTTTGGTGTTGTCTACTCGAATCGCTTCAATAGATTTCCTTCCCAACCAACTCAATTTATAAGCTTTGGGCTTCGGAGTTCCTTGGAGTTGCTGAAAAGCCTTGCTCAACTCTTGGTTGTAATAATTAGCATACAAATTAAGATGCTCTACACAGGCTAAAATACTCCAGGATTGGTCACCATTGGCTGCTGTGTTGAGTTCTTGGGGAGATAAATTTTCAAATTCTGACTGAACAAGCTGGATTTGAGCCTTCAAGCGGTTTTTAATTTCTAAAAGCGAATAGTTTATCATGATTTTTATTTTTGTGGTTTGTTAAATTTTAGTAACTATTTAGCCAGATTTCTTAGCCCCTAGCCTTCTTCGACTCCTTCGGATTTAGGCTTCGCTAGATCAATAGTATTCTGAATCCTAAAGGATACTTGCGTGGGGATGGCTTCGGGAGCCTATGCCAAGGGCATCCCCGGGGAAGGACTCCCTGCGCTAAACACATACACCCCTTAAGGGGTGATTTTGCAGACCTATACAAGTCCTTGCCTTTCCCTAGGGATGCTCTAAAGGAGTCCTTGGGACCTTTGCCATAGGCTTTAAAACTATCTACGGTTACATAATTTTTACAACATCACAAAAATAAGGCATCCCCTTGAGGCTTTTCTTGATTCAAATCAAGGTTTTAAATCTCCTTAAAAATACGACTAAGAGTTTCAGGAGCCATTCGCAGATAAGAAGCAATATGCTTGAGCGGAACGTGTTGAAACAAATCAGGACTACGTTTTAATAGTTTTTTCAATCGCACTCTAGGGTCAGGAATCAACATAGCCGACTCCCTTTCAATCAGACCAATCAAACCCATTTCCATAAAGTGATGCCAACATTTTTCGATATTCGGAGAAGCCGCTCTTAGTGCAGAAAGCTGTGCTTTGGAGATTTGCAGTACGGTAGATTGCTTGAGTGCTTGAATACCAAATTCGGAAGCTTGCTCTAAAAAGAAAGAAGGTACGGAATTGAAGATATTGGCGGTATAACCAAAAGCAATCGCATACTCTTCCCCATCCTCCGTAGGGAAATATACCCTAAAACTTCCTTCGACTACAAAATACAGATAGCGTTCTATTTGCCCTGGGCGTAGTAGGTGCTCCGAACGCTTTAGCGTTCGCATTTCCGACCAATATTCCTCTAAAAGCTTACGATCATCTTCAGTAAGCGGAACAATCTGATGAAATACTTCGAATAACGTTCTAGCCAAAATTCGGTGATTTAGAGCATCAATCCCTCCACAAATAGGGAAATAAAATAAATACCAATGCCCCTAAAATCAGATCAATACTAAGTAAAATATAAATATCACGAGCATAGGCTGTATCCGTCATCAGTTGAAGGGCAATTTTGGTGAGTCGTAGTAAGGTCATTAAAATAGGAATAATGATCGGAAAGCTCAAAATCGCCATCAAAGTAGCACTCTGCTGTGTTTTAGCCGAAATCGCTGCGACAAAGGTAAAAGCAATTCCAAAACCCAAACTCCCCAAAAACAACACTCCAAAAAACAGGGGTTGATCCTCAATAGGATTATCCATAATGATGCTAAAAGCTCCATAAGCCAAACTAGCAATAAAGAAGAGTAAGAAGGTATTGTAGATCATTTTGGCAAGAATGACCGCCGAGGGACTGGCCAAAGTATAATAATACAGTTGTCGTTGCTGACTTTCCTGTACAAAACTTTTCGCCACCGCATTCACCGAAGCAAAAAGAACGATAATCCAAAAAAGTGCAGCCCAGAC
>CAZOLU010000228.1:4591-6540 GCA_964580485.1 uncultured Saprospiraceae bacterium
CAAGGCATAGCGGCGGCGCCATTCTAGGCGAAATTCTTTTCTTAGGAGATTCCAGGTTTCTGTAAGTAAACTCATAATTGGGGTGAAATTAGTAATATTTGTACAATCCTTTGTAATTTTACTCAGATTTTAGTTAGCTAAGACTCCCAAACTTTTATTGGAAAGCAGAAAAGTTACATCCATTATCGTGAGAATAAAGTGAATGAGTAAAACAAATCCCTAGAAAAGGAATTTTCAAAAAAGCAACAGGTCAAGCATGAAAAACTTTTTAAAGATCGGAATACGCATTTTGCCCGTACTTGCAGTTTTGCTGCTTTTGTATATTGGTTATCTCAATTTTTATGGAGATCGCTCCCAAAATGCTTGGTTTGGTCGGCGTTATACCAAATTGGATATCGCCAAAGCATCTGCTAAAGCAGAAGGATTCTTTGAGCAATATTTCGATAGCTTGCTATATTTCGACCCCGAGTTGGCCAGCCGCTTGGGTCTTGATAGCTTAAATAAAGGACAGTGGACGGAGCTAAGTGAGGCAGAGTTGGCCCAACAACTAGCTTGGCAGCAACGCAGTCTTGCTTTTTTGAAAGACAGCCTTACTTATGAGCAACTGGATAGCAACAGTCAAATTAGTTATCTACTGCTCAAGCAACAACTTGAGCATGAGATTGCCTTGTATCCGTATCGGCACTATCGTTATTTGGTGAATCAAATGCATGGAATACAGGATGAGTTGCCCTCTTTTTTGATGAATGTGCATAAAATTCAGTCGATGGCGGATGCAGAAGCTTATTTGACTAGGCTAAAAGAGCTCCCAAAAAAATTTGAAGGATTGATGCAGCAACTCAAATTAGCAGAAGCTAAAGCTGCCATCCCCCCCAAATTTTTATTCCCCAAGCTTATTGAATCCACCAAAAATATACTGGAAGGTCGTCCTATTCGTCCATTATCACTTAAAAAGAATATTATTTTTCAGGATTTTGAGGATAAATTAGAGCAGCTAACAACTTTGGATAAAAAAACCAAGGACAGTTTGATTGCACAGTGTAAGGAACATCTAAAAAATGAGTTTAAAGCAAGTTATGAAGGATTATTAGAATACCTCCAAACCCTTTCTAAAAAAGCCAACAATAATGCAGGTTTGTGGAAAATAAAGGGGGGAGATCGCTATTACAAACTTTTGTTGAAGATTCAGACCACTACGGATCTCAGTCCGGAAGAAATTTTTGATTTGGGGCAGGAAGAAATTGAGCGGATACATGGAGAAATGCGCCACATTATGCAGCAAGTAAATTTTGAGGGTGATCTACAAGCCTTTTTTGAGTTTATGCGCAAGGACCCACAGTTTTACTACCCCAACAATGCTCAGGGCAAGGCAGCATATTTAGCCACTACCCAAGCGATTATAGACTCTATGCAACTACAACTCCCCAAGTACTTTCATCGCCTACCCAAAGCTGCCTTGGAAGTCAGAGCCGTAGAGCCCTATCGGGAGAAAGCAGCCGGCAAAGCCTTTTACAATCCGCCCGCCGCCGATGCTAGTCGCCCTGGCATCTACTATGTCAATACCTACGACATGCGCATGGTGCCAAAATATTCGATGGAAGCACTGGCCTATCATGAAGCCATCCCCGGCCATCACATGCAGATTACTTTGATGCAGGAAATGGATCAACTCCCTGCTTTCCGAAGATATGGTCATTATTACTATGCTTATGTAGAAGGTTGGGGCTTGTACTCCGAATACTTACCCAAAGAAATGGGTTTTTATCAAGATCCTTATGCCGATTTTGGTCGTTTAGCGATGGAGTTGTGGAGATCCTGCCGATTGGTGGTGGATGTAGGGATTCACAGTAAGCGTTGGTCGAGGGCACAAGCTATTCAATTTTATAAAATGAACACTCCTAATTCAGAGCTAGATTGTGAAAAAATGGTAGATCGTCATATTGTGATGC
>CAZOLU010000229.1:0-6537 GCA_964580485.1 uncultured Saprospiraceae bacterium
CAAAGAACTTATTCTTTTAAAGAAGCCAAAGGCTTCTTGTGCGTAACATCAGTTAATAATTAGGCTAAAGGCCTATAAGCCGCTTTTATTGAGCTAGAGTAGAACTAAAGTATCTTACATGAATAAAAGAAACTTAAAAATTATTGGTCTTGTTGCTTTACTATTAGTATTTGCAGCAAGTTTTTTCCCGCTCCCGATCAGCCTGCCGCTCGTGTACGTGTTGCGTGTAGCTATTGTTTTGATTGTGGTCAACAACTATCTACAAAGGGTTTTTCTCCCCCCACGCTTTTTTTGGGTCTGTGCAGCTTTGGTTTTGTTATTTGTAATAAGTTTTCCAGTACCATTCTTATTCCCTATTGCTCAAGCAATCAGCTTATTATTTTTAGCAATTATCCTCACTGATATTCTACTGCTGTTTAATCGAAATTTAAAAGTAACTGCCAAACGCATATTGCCCAAACTTTTTTCCTTGGGAGATCTTAATCCGATTAAAATACAATTGAAAAATGACTATGCTTTAGGACTGAAATTGCGAATGATAGATGAATTGCCCATACAGTTTCAAAAACGGGACTTTAATTCTAGTCTACAACTCAAAGGGAGAGATTCAGAAACTGTGGCTTATGACCTCCGTCCGATCTCCAGAGGTGAATATATTTTTAATGACATCAATATTTTTGTACAATCCCCTATTGGTTTGTTGGAACGGAAAATTAAGATCGCTCAACAACAAGTCATTCCAGTATATCCTTCTGTTGTTCAGATGAAAAAATATGAACTCCTAGCCCTAGCAAGGATCTCGGTGTTTCCTGGGGTAAAGAAGATGCGTAAACTAGGGCACAGCTATGAGTTTGAGCAAATTAGAAATTATGTAAAGGGGGATGACTATCGCAGCATCAATTGGAAGGCAACTAGCCGAAAAAATGAGCTCATGGTCAACCAATATGAAGATGAGCGTTCTCAGCAAATTTTTTCTGTTATTGATAAGGGAAGGTCTATGAAAATGCCTTTTGAAGGGCTTAGTTTAATGGATTATGCTATCAATACCAGCCTTGTTATTTCTAATGTAGCACTTCAAAAACATGATAAAGCAGGCTTATTGACCTTCTCAGATAAAATTGGATCTACCATCAAGGCAGAAAGTGGGCCTAAACAACTCAGAGTGATTATTGAGGCCTTGTACCGAGAGCGTGAACGCAATTTTGAAGCCAATTTTGAACTGCTTTATCGGGCTTCTCGCCAATTTATCCGTCGCCGTAGCCTGATGTTTCTCTACACTAATTTTGAGAGCTATTCTGCGATGTTGCGGGTTTTGCCTATTCTTAGGAAAATCAATCATATTCACCTTTTGGTGGTAATATTTTTTGAAAACACTGAGATTTTAGACTTTGCAGAAAGAAAGGCAACCTCCACAGAAGAAATTTATAATAAGACGATTGCCATGAAGTTTGTGGAAGAAAAACATCGTATTGTACGGGAACTTCGACAATATGGCATCCAATCTATTTTAACTCGCCCCGAAGACTTATCCATCAACACCGTTAATAAATACCTAGAATTGAAGGCCAGGGGAATGATTTAGTAAAAAGGAGTAAATTTTAAAGACCAGTAACTATGAAAGCTTGGGTATTAAAACAAGCACATCTAGATCCAAATAAAGCTTTTGAGTTGAGGGATCTTCCTGATCCAGAGCTAAAGGAGGGCTTTGTTCGTATCGCAGTAGAAGCTTTTGGACTCAACTTTGCCGATGTTATGGCTCGACAAGGCTTGTATAAAGATGCTCCGCCACTTCCCTCCGTATTGGGGTATGAAGTGGTTGGACAGATAGAGGCCATTGGTGATGGCGTGGAAGGTTTAGCTCTAGGGCAGCGTGTGGTTGCATTAACACGTTTTGGGGGCTATGCAGAAAAAGCGATAACGGATGCTCGAGCCGTAGTGCCAATTCCTGAGGAGATGGATATAGGGGTAGCCGCAGCTATTGCTACTCAATATGGCACAGCCTATTATGCTGCCTACGAAATGGCACCACTTTTTGAAGGACAAACTGTGCTCGTTCAAGCCGCCGCAGGCGGCGTCGGAACCGCCCTTGTGCAAATGGCAAAGCTCAAAGGCTGTACCGTCTTTGGCACTGCAAGTGCCGCCCACAAACTCGAATACCTTCGCCAACAAGGCGTAGACTATCCCATCAATTATCGAGAGCAAGACTTTTATGAGGTCATCAAAACAAAGCTAGGAGATCAAGGGCTCGATCTGGTCTTTGATAGTATCGGAGGCAAGTCTGTCAAAAAAGGCTACAAGCTCCTTGGCGCAGGAGGCCGAGTGGTCTGCTATGGGGCGGCCGTGCGCTCTGGTAGAGGCAAGGGGCTTAAAGATATTGGGATGTTGCTGGGTTTTGGCTTTTATTCTCCTATCCCATTCCTGATGCAATCTAAAGGTATCATCGGAATCAATATGCTCAAGATTGCAGATCAACGATCGCTAACGTTGAAACGCTGTTTGCATGAGGTAGCTCAACTCATTATCAACGGGGCGCTCCAACCCACAGTAGGAGGTGTTTTTGAAGCTTCCAAACTAGCCGAGGCTCATCAGCTGCTGAGTAGTCGCCAATCTATTGGAAAAATTGTAGTACATTGGTAGTTGCAAAACTGTCTATGCCACTTAGAATTTATATTTTATTATGAATTGGAAACTAAAAGCAGTCGTTCAAAAAACGATCTCTTATTTGCCTCTAGGGCACAAAATCAATTACCTATTTCAAAAATATGTGACGAAGGGGGTGATTTTGTCAGATGAATATTTCTTTGATCGGCTTACGCATGCTCAGCAACATATCGCCAAGTATCAAGAGCTTTGTGGCTCTATGCAAGGTTGTACGACCTTAGAGCTAGGTACAGGCTGGTATCCTGTTGTTCCATTGAGCTGCTTTTTGTCGGGGGCAGATAAAATCTATTCCGTAGATATTACAAGTTTAACCAATAAGGAAAAGGTATTAACTACATTGGAGTATTTTGTAGCACAAGAAGCTCAACTCAAAAAATATTTACCTCAGTTATTAGAGAACCGACTCTCCATTATCAAGGATTGTGTAGCCCACAAAGCATCCTGGAGTTATGAAGAAATCTTAAATAGGCTCAATCTTAATTTCCAGATTAAAGATGCTCGAAATTTAGACTTTTTAAAAGATGAGAGTATTGATTTGCTGCACTCCAACAATACTTTTGAACATATTTATGCTCATGTGCTTCCTCAAATTTTAGAGGAATTCAAAAGAGTAACTAAAAAAGCTGGGTTACAATCGCATTTTATTGATATGTCGGATCATTTTGCACATTCAGATCCATCTATTACTATTTATAATTTTCTGCAATTTTCCCCTAAAAGATGGGAGCGCATTGACAATAGTATACAACCACAGAATAGATTAAGGCTCAAGGATTATCTCCTTTTGTATGAAAAACTGAATACACCCGTTTCGGAAACGGATTTTAGACCTGGTAGCTTGGATGATCTGGCCAAAGTCAGCTTAGATCCCTTCTTTGAGACTTACACGAAAGAAGAGTTGGCGATTAGTCATGCTTATATTTTTTCCAAAATGTAAGAAAGTGATAGATATAGCTAATTTATTTAAACTAAAAAAATAGGTGGTACTAAATTTGCTGCAAAACAATACTAGATTATACCTTAACACACCCTCCACAATCATTAATCCTATTTTGCAATTTTAAAACAAATCTAAATCATGAAAACCTTTGCTTATAGCTTTTTAGGGGTGCTATGTATTAGCTTATTCCTCAGCTCTTGTGTTCAAGAGGGCAATCGTGACTGGACCTTTACTCAGGACAACTCTGTATCTTCCGAGCTTTTTCAAGATGTCTACAAACAGGTAGATGAAACCGCTCAATCGGATGGAAGTCTGAAAAGTTGTGCGAATGTCACCTTATCCGATACTTTGGGTAATTTCCCCAATACAGTTACTATTGAATTTGATACTGCTGGCTGTCTAGGAAATGATGGCCGTACACGCCAGGGAATCATCGAGGCAGAATTTTCTGGTCGCTGGAGAGATGCCAACACTACCGTAACAATTACCATGACCAACTACATTGTAGACAATCACCTAATTGAGGGTACTGCAACAATTACCAATAATGGAACCAATGCTGCTGGGAATATTTCCTACACAGTCACCATCAACAATGGACAAATTACGGATCCTAATGGGAATGTTATGCAGTGGAATGGATCAACTACTTATGAATGGGTGGCTGGGCAGAGCACAGATTTTGCATCTAACGGACTTTCCGGGATTACCGACGATGTATATCATATCACAGGGTCTGCCAATGGGGTGAATCGCAACGGTACGCCTTATACTGCGAATATTACCAACCACTTGGTGCGTGACCTCTCTTGTAAATGGATTACTGCGGGTACTATCGAAGTAGAGCCTCAGAATGGTGATCCTCGTACAATTGACTTTGGAACAGGAGATTGCGATGCTACGGTAAGTTTCTCTTTCCAACAATGGTCTTTGAATTTTATTTTACCCTAATTTCAGAGGAAGAAATAGTATAGATATGGGCTGGCTTCAATAGAAGCTCAGCTCATATTTTTTTTAGACCTATATTAATAATAAATATCTCTAATTTCACTAAACTTTTTTCGATCAAAATAGTCATTAATATGTCTTAGCTATTCTTTACCAAAAACTTATGACTATGAAACCTTGGAATTTAATGCTTTTATTTTTGATGTTTAGTATCCTGATGAGCTCTTGTATTACTAGGGAAAATAGTGATTGGACCTTTGAACAAGACAATGCTATTTCTTCTGAGCTTTTTCAGGATGTTTATAAACAAGTGGATGCTACGGCACAATCGGATGCTAATCTGAAATCTTGTGCAAATGTCACCTTATCTGATACCTTAGGCAATTTTCCCAATACTGTAACAATTGATTTTGGAACAGGCTGCTTGGGTGCTGATGGGCGAACTAGAACTGGAGTTATTACGGCTACATTTAATGGACCCTGGAGAGATAGTGGCTCTGTGGTAGATATTAGTTTTGATAATTATACGGTAGATGGATATGGTGTAGAGGGAACTGCTGCTGCTAGAAATGCGGGAACAAGTAGTAGAGGCTATCTTTCTTATGAATTTACGGTCAATAATGGTAGCCTAAATTATCCTGATGGGGATGGCTCTCAATGGAGTGGAAGTACCTTATATGAGTTGGCGGAAGGTGCTAATACCAGCTTTGCAAGCAATGGCTTGAGTGGTATTACCGATGACCTCTATCATGTAGGAGGTACCATCTCTGGAGTCAACCGCAATGGAACGCCTTACACCGCAGTGATTACAGAATACCTCGTGCGAGATATGTCTTGTCGTTGGATCAAACAAGGGCGCATCGAACTTACCCCTCAAAATGGAGAAACGCGTACCATCGACTTTGGAGATGGCACTTGTGATGCCCAGGCGAATTTCTCTATTGGAAATCTAAGTTTTGATTTCCTACTTCCTTAAACATAGAGCCAATCCCAGCTGTTTTGCTATGCTCCTAATAGTTGGTTGAAGCACTCAGCACAGATGCAGGCAAGCCCAAGGGCTTGCTTTTTTTGTAGATACTAGCCTAGCCAGATGCCATTGCTCAAAAATCTCTCCTGATTTCATATTAAACTAATTGTGGTCCACTACTTATTATCAATTAAAAGACTTAAATTCGCAGGCATAGCAAACGCTGATCAAAATTTTATAAATAAAGGACAGCGCATGGCCTTAAAAAGCAAAAATACATGAAAGCGTTAATCCCTGTGGCTGGAGCTGGAACTCGCCTGCGCCCACACACCTACACCCAACCCAAACCCTTAATTCCTGTAGCAGGGAAGCCGATTATTGCATCTATTATAGATGATTTGGTCAGATACGGTATTCAGGATTTTATTTTTGTGATTGGCTATCTGGGAGATAAAATTCAGAACTATATCGAAAGCCGCTATGCGCACCTGAATACTGAATTTGTATATCAGGAAGAGCGCAAAGGCCTAGGGCATGCGATCTGGATGGCCAAGAGCAAGTTTGAAAATTGTGAGGAGATACTCATTGTACTGGGAGATACTATTTTTGATGCCGATCTCAACCCTATTCTGAAATCACCCAACTCCTGTCTGGCTGTCAAAAAAGTAGAGGACCCTAGAGAGTTTGGTGTAGTAGTTTTAGATGAAAGGGGCTATATCAAAAAAGTGGTGGAAAAGCCCCGTATCCCCAAGTCCAATATGGCCATTGTAGGGATTTATAAGATTAATGCTATTCCACAACTCATTGCCTCTCTGCAACATATTATAGATAATGAGATTAAGACGCTTGGAGAGTTTCAGCTCACAGATGCCTTGATGCACATGGTACAGCAAAGCTGCCGCTTTAGGGTCTGTCCTATCGACCATTGGTTTGACTGTGGAAAAAAAGATATTTTATTAGAAACCAATGCCATGCTCTTGAAACGCCGCACAACGGCACAAAACAACTGGCCGCAATTCAA
>CAZOLU010000230.1:0-4583 GCA_964580485.1 uncultured Saprospiraceae bacterium
AAAGCAGTATTTTAATTTTTTATTATTAAAATGCTAACTTTGTTAGTAATTTTAATGTGAATTCCCCATATTAATATTTGCATAGAACAAAATGTTATTTATTAACTTATCAAACATATTTTAGCCTTGGAATACAAAAATTTACTCTCGAACCTAACTTTGCAACTCAAAAAACTGGCTTGGTGTAGCATTCTACCTATAGCGTTTATGTTTTTGGGAACGCAACAGGCACAGGCCAGCCACATTGTGGGAGGTGATGTGTATTATACTTGTATTGGTCCGAATACTTATGAAGTAACTTTTGCCCTCTATCGGGACTGCTTCGGTATTTCGATGCCTACCTCTATTCCTGTTAATATCAATGCGCCAAATTGTCCTGGACTTGCCTCATTTAGTGCAACATTCAGTCAGGGAACCAACTTTGGCGTAGAGATCACCCCAGTATGCCCAAGCGAGCTTCCCAATACCACTTGTGCCAACTCAGGAAACCCTATTCAAGGAACTGAGGTGTATGAATACACCGGAATTATTACCCTCCCCGCCGAGTGTGATTCTTGGAGTATCTCTTGGGGAACCTGCTGTCGAAATGCTAATATTACCAACCTGGTCAATGGAGCTTCGCAGGGAACCTTTATTGAAACTACTATTAACAACACGAATGGGATTTGCAACAACTCTGCACAATTTACGAGTTTACCTACTCCTTATATCTGTGCAGGACAGCCTTTTGTATTCAACCATGGAGCGATTGACGCAGATGGGGATAGCTTGATTTATGAGCTAATCAATCCTTTGGATGATCCTTTTCCTGGAAATCCAATTCCTTTTCAAGGTGGTACTAGCGTATCGCAACCCTTTGTTACTTCTCCTGCCAATAGCCTCACTTTTAGTACTAGCACAGGACAAATGAACTTTACCCCTGCTGGTGCACAAACCGCAGTAACTGCTGTTCGGGTTTATGAAATTAGAAATGGAGATACCATTGGTACTACGATGCGAGATATGCAGGTAGTGGTTCTAAACAACTGTACCAACACCTCTGTAGGAAGTAATGATCCTCTTGTATTTGGTGGAGGTAGTTTTGATACTACAAGCCGGGCTTTTGTGGTTTGTCAATGTGATACCTTAGATTTTGTTATTACGGCTTCTGATCCAGATGGCGATAGTTTATCTATTGATGCTTTGAATACCAATATCGGATTGGTTTTTGGTACAGGAAATGTAAACGTATTGCCTTTCTACCCCTTGGCTCCAGCAAGCTACGATTCTATTGAGGTATATGTGCAAATTCGAACTTGTAACGCACCGATTGGAGTAAATGGTTTTACCATCACCTTAACGGATAATGCCTGTCCCATTCCATTACCCGCATACCTAGGGTTTAATGTGATTATTCCAGGGGTAAATGTAACGGCTAGTGATACGGCGATATGTGCTGGGATTGCTCAGGATATTCAAATGACCTCCCAAACCTTCTCCCTCGGTACAGGAGGGGTGGTGCCAGGATCTTTCCAATGGCAACAAATTTCAGGAATACCTGTAACCTTTAGCAATGACACAATTCCTAACCCGATCGTTAGTGTACCTGGTTCAACGACTCCTGGTACGCAAATTACCCTAGAGGTACAATATATTACTATTCCAGATCCTGTAACAGGAACTTCCTGTGTTACCAGCGATCAAGTTACCATTGATTTGGTAGATCTACCTCTAAGTTTAACTTCTTTGGCTTCAGATACCACTCTTTGCCAAAATGGTAGCAACAATACCGTAAACTTTACAACCTCTGTGATTGGCCCTGGAGTAGATCTCACCAGTGGGGTCTATACTTGGTCGGCAGATCCTCCAAGTAGAATCAGTGATCTAGACGCTACCAATATCGCTGAACCAACAGCAACCTCTGCAGGGGGACCTGGTGATTCTATGACCTTCTACGTTACGTACAACTATGGAGTTTGTGAAGGTTCAGACACCATTCCAATTACCTTCAACCCTGGTGTAGCAAGTGCTAGTACTCCTATAGATACGATCTGCCCTGGTGATACCATCCAAATTGGAACAGCACTCGTAGACTTTAGTTCTGGAGATACGCTTTCTGGTGGTTGTTTGAATGATTATCAATCTATTCTCAACCCTGCTTTGGCAAATGGTACCAATACCTTCAACTTTCCGTTCTCTGGCAATGTACCTTCAGGGTCACAAGGAACCATTATCTTCTATGCTTATGGTGATTTGGATGGAACTGCAGGAAACCTTGAAAGCTGGGATTTCTTAGACGAAAGTGGAAATGTTTTGGCAACTTTAGGTGCTGGTGGTAACTTTGGAGATCAATGTGGTACACTGTTTATAGATACGGTCACCGTTACAGGTGCTCAAATTCAAGCTTGGGCGGCAGATGGTACAATTACTTTCACCGCACAAGATCCTGCGGGGAATGTTAGTGCTACTCTTTGTGGAGATGACTCTTTGGCGATTCAGATCGACTTCTGTACTGAGGTACCTGTACAATGGACGCCTGCTTCTAATATCAATGATCCTACGTCAACAACACCTTTTGTTTGGCCTGCGGGTACCACCACCTATTACTCTACAGTATTTGATGATGGTTGTCCTATGGTAGACTCTGTGGAGGTGGCGGTAAATACCACAATTCCTATTCCTAATATCACTTGTGGAACTCCAGTCAACTATCCATCTGAAATTCTATTCGAATGGTCCGGTTCTCCTGGTGCTACGGGTTGGGAATATAGCCTAGACTCTGGTGTAACCTGGGTAGCAGTGCCTTTGGCTCAAGATAGCTTATTGCTTACGGGCTTGACAAATGGCGACTGTGTGCAAATTCAGGTGCGTCCTACGGGGCCTTCTGGTGCTTGTCCTGATAATGCTGCGGCAATCTTTACTTGTTGTACACAGCCTTGTATCAATCCAACTCAAATCACCACCTTAGATACGATGAACCTAAGCTGTTTTGAGAGCAATGATGGTTTGATTCAGTTCTTAGGTTCTCAAGGAGATTTGGGACCAAACTACACCTTCACACTTTATGATAGTTCTGATGCGGTAGTTGCTGGACCTATTGCGGTACAAGATACGGCTACTTTCTCAGGCTTGAGTATTGGGGTGTATCATGCTATTGCCACCGATGCCTTTGGTTGTATTGCCTTCTCAGATACCTTTACCTTGGTACAGCCTGATACCTTTGCAGCTTCCATTGTTGGAACTACAACTACCTCTTGCTGGAACTCTACGGATGGTACGGCTACGGTGACGGTGTCTGGCGGTTCTGCACCTTATACCTATCTATGGGATGCAAATGCGAATAACCAAACTGATTCTACGGCTACGGCACTTGCTCCTGGGGCATATAGTATGACCGTTACGGATGTCAATGGTTGTAATGATGTGTTGGATAATATTTCAGTATTTGCGCCATTTGCTCAAGCACCTTCGGCTAGCTACGATATTTTCAACTCAACAGGTTGTCCAGGTAATGGGGCGATTACCTTACTCTCGGCACAGTTCCTAGCGGGTAATCCTACTCCAGGTGGTCCTAACTCTTTAACCTACGAGTGGAGTACTGGTGCGGTGGATGTATTTAGCATAGATAACTTAGTGGCAGGGCAGTATAGCCTGACCATTACAGATACTTCTGGATGTACCTTTATTGATAATATCACGATCACGGGCTCTCAAGCTAATATTGATGCAGCTACTCCAGTGAATCCTGATTGTAACCTCAATAATGGATCTATCGACATCACCGTTTCTGGTGATACTGCTTATACCTTTAGCTGGATGGATGACAGTGGAAATACTTACAATACAGAGGATTTGACGGGAGTGCCCGCAGGAACTTACATGATTACGGTTACTGGTGATGGTGGTTGTCAAGACTCGGCTCAATACACCTTAACTGGTGCTGGTGTAGCAGTGAGCGTCAATGCTAGGGAAGAGCAGGTTTGTGTAGGTGAAGCTACTGGATTGTATGATGTAGAGGTAACCTCTTATGGTGGTACGGGTGCTATTAGCTATCAATGGTCAAATGGTGCTACTACACAGGATCTCAGTAATCTACCTGCAGGAAATTACTCTTTGACCGTTTCTCTGGATGGAGGTCTTTGTACAACGACGTTAAATAACCTAATTGTCATTGAACAAGCTCCAGATGTAAACATCAATGTGATCGACTGTCAGAATATTGAAGCTGCTGTAACTGGTGGATGGCCTGATGCTTCAGGAACTCCTACTTATAGCTACAACTGGCAGCCTAATGGTGAAACTACTGCTGCTTTGAATAACATCGCAGAAGGAACCTATACCGTAATTGTAGGAGATAACAATGGTTGTGCAGATACTGCAACTATTACATTATCTCAACCCATTTTGGATGCATGGATTGCGAATGAAGGAAGCTCTGATACCGCTATTGCTGTGGGCAATATCATTGCAGTGAGTGCTGGTACAGGTACTCCCGAAGCTGGAGTAACTTATAGCTGGACTCCAGTAGATGATCTTGCAGATGCCTTTAGTAATACAACTACGGTAACAGCTACGGACACTACAGTAGACTATACATTTGTAAT
>CAZOLU010000230.1:4593-6536 GCA_964580485.1 uncultured Saprospiraceae bacterium
ACTGCGGACAATGGCGTATGTACTTCCGTAGATACGGTAACCTTAGATCTGCTGCCTGTAGGCTTTATGGGCTTCCCTACCGCCTTTACGCCTAATAACGATGGTAGTAATGATGTCTTCCGTCCATTGCCTTATCCATTAAGTGCAAATGTAGAAGTTGTCGAATTTAAAATCTTCAACCGTTGGAATAATGTAGTCTTCAATGCAGATGATGCAACTGATCCTACTGCGGCTCGTGAAGGATGGGATGGTACCGTAAATGGTGTATTGCAACCACGTGATACTTACCTTTATGTATTCTCTTATCGCAAGCCTGGTGAAACAGAACCTACTACTATTCGTGGAGAAATTGTCTTACTCAGATAATTGTAGAAATGCTTTATAGTTGAAAGCGGTTGGGCTCAAGCCCAACCGCTTTTTTAGGTAAAAACGAATCATTAAAATATATACGAATAAAATACATAAAAGTGTATGGAATTGAAACCCTGCTGCACTTCTTAATAAAACAGCTACACAAGCTTTTAATAACTATTCGAAATCATTTTCTTCTAGAAAAAGTATTACTATTGATTAAATAACCAACCACTACATTGCTTGCTAAAGACAAGCATTTAATCGTGTTCAATAGCTACGAAAACTTGATTCAGGGTCTTTTGGAAAAAGGCTTTGGGTCCGTAGATCGCTGGTTTAGTGCCGAAGAGCTAGCAGATCTCCGAAAATCCCTCCTACAACGCTATGCAAATGATAAATTTCACAATGCAGGCATAGGAGACCAAGCACATTTACAAGTGCTAAAAGCAGTAAGAAAGGATCAAATCTACTGGTTAGATCCTTCCAACGCAAACACTATCGAAACGCTGTTTTTTGAGAAAATGGAGGCTTTTGTGCAGTACCTGAATAGAACTTGCTATGCTGGTATTCAAGAATATGAATTTCACTATGCAGTATACGAGAAAGGCGCGTACTACAAAAAGCATGTAGATCAATTTAAAACTGATGCAAGGCGACAGTTTTCTTTCGTGTGCTATCTAACCGAATGCTGGGAGCAGGGGGATGGGGGCGAGTTGCTTTTGTATCTTGATAAAGAAATTGTGAAAATCGAGCCCCTGGAAGGGCGAACGATCTTCTTTAGTAGTGAGCTGCCACATGAGGTGCTTTTATCGCATCAGCAACGTCTGAGCTTAACTGGCTGGTTGAAGAGTCGCTAATTTAGGAAGGAGGATAGATCCAGCGAAAGGTAAGGTTGATCCTTGGAGCAACCTGCTTTTTGGTCTTGCTAATCTGATGCTGCCAGCATTCTTGAGTACGCCCTTGCATGAGCAACAAACTTCCTGAGGGTAAATCAAAACGCTGACTTTGCCCCGCTATTCCTTTGCGAGGGCGCAAGGCAAAGCGCCTAGTGCCCCCCAAGCTAAGTGATGCGATTAGAGGCTGATCGCCTAGTTCTGGCTCATCATCACTATGCCAGCCCATGCTGTCTTGTCCATTTCTATACAGGTTGGCCAACACACTGTTGAATCGACCTTGGCTTGCTTGCTCGACCAAATTGCGCAATTCCTGCAGAGGGGCAGTCCAGGCAAGTGGCTGATGTAGAATACCAGAATAGCGATAGCTAGCTTCTGAATCACCATACCATGCCAACAAACGGGGCTGCCAATACTCCTTTCCAAAAAGTCGAATCTTTTCAGCCTGCCAAGCCAAACTATCTTTCAATTGTTGGAAATAAGAGTTGGCTTGTTGCTTTGTTAGAAAAGCAGGGGCATAAAGTAGTTTACTTTCGCTATCTAAAACTATTTCATGGAATTTAGTCATTGTTTTATTGGTTTTATCTAATAGATGGGTTGAGGTTTAATAACCCTCTAAATTGCACTGCAAAAGGAGGCCTAAATTTATAATATATTAAACAAATCTATATTTAAAAGTTAAAATGCCTCTCAAAAAGG
>CAZOLU010000231.1:0-3348 GCA_964580485.1 uncultured Saprospiraceae bacterium
ACCTACAAAATAGGGATGATTAGTCTTTTGGAATTGCGAAACAAAGCCAAAAAGGCACTAGGAGATCAATTTGATATCCGAGATTTTCATGAGGTGCTGTTGAGTAATGGCAGTCTGCCCCTCGATGTTTTAGAAGATTTAGTCGATCGTTATATTCAAGCCACACTCCAATAAGCAATAACACCCATAGCCCTATGATTCGAAAAGTATCAGCTTCTTTTTTCTTCCTGAGTTTGCTCAGTCTATTTTTCCTAAACAATGCTTGTCGCAGCCCTAAAGATGGTATGACTCGCAAAGAGCGCAAGGCCTGGCAAATAGCAAGAGCGCAAGAGCTTAGGGATAGCATTGTACAAGATAGCCTGGATCGGATTGCTAGGCTCCAGGCCATAGAGCAGGCTCGCCTAGACAGCATCCGCATTGCCGATAGTATCGCCGCCCTCCCCCCTCCTATTGATTATGATACGGTGCTCCTTGCTAGTTTGCAACGCCTACCTTGCTATGGCAAATGCCCACATTACGAAATTCGGCTCTATGCTAGTGGTTATGCTACTTATGAGGGGAAAGCCTATACGCCTCGCTTTGGCAAGTATGAGGCTCGACTCGATAGTGCCAAGGTAATTACGGCCTGGCAGCAAAAGGTAGCGGAAGTGGATTATTTTAACTTTGAGATACAGTACCCCATAGGCTCTCGGGGCATTAAAGATTTCCCCTTGACGGTGACTTCTGTTAGAAAAAATAATCAGAAAAAAGTGATCTACAATCGAAACGATGCTCCAGCAAAACTGGTTGAGTATGAAAAGTTCTTCGATCAGCTTTTTGAAGAAGCTTCCTGGAAAGCCTTAGAGCAGAAGCCCAACAGGGGGCTAGTTCCCAAAGAATAATAGTTTCATATTTTTTGAGCAAAAAGTTGGTTTTTCATCCTTGATGCCTTATCTTTGCAATCGATCCTAAAAGGAAGCACTCAACTTTAAAGGTCGGATGGCCGAGTGGCTAGGCAGAGGTCTGCAAAACCTCGTACAGCGGTTCGAATCCGCTTCCGACCTCCGATAAAAACCAGCAAAAGCCGATAAAAACTAAGTTTATCGGCTTTTTTATTTTCGGTGTTTGACGTCAGAGTTGACGTTTTGGAGTTAAAAATGATGAAGTCTTTACGGCTACTTCTCTTTCATCAGTTGTTTTAATCGTCTAAGTTCTGTGTACATTGCAGGGCTCTCCTTTATGGTTTCTAGCTCAATTTTAAATTGTTCCTTCCTAGCTTCTAAATTTTCTTTATTTTGTATTATGCATTTATGTTTTTCTCTTAGATCATTTAATTCTTCATAAAGAGTATAATGAGTATGTCCTTCGAAAGCTAAAATTTCTTAAAAACTTAAATCTAGTACTTTTTATTATTTTTAGTATATATACTTTAACTAATATGGTTAGCTTCAAGTTTAATGTAGAAAAATACAACACCACTAAAAAAACGTACTCAACCCAAAAACATGATAGAAAAAATTAAAGCATTAGCCAACCGATGCTATCCTGAGGTTCAAAAGCATCGTAGACATTTACATCAGTACCCAGAACTCTCCTTTCAGGAACATCAAACCAGCCAATACATTGCAGCACAACTCGAAAAATATGGGATCAAATACCAAACGGGGATGGCAGAAACCGGCATCTGTGCTTGGATAGAAGGCAAGGAGCCCAATGCCGCAGTACTAGCATTAAGAGCTGATATGGATGCCCTGCCCATTCATGAAGCCAACGAAGTTCCCTACAAATCCAAAAATGTAGGTGTGATGCATGCCTGTGGCCATGATGTGCATAGCAGCAGCCTACTAGGAGCAGCGAAGATCCTTCATGAACTAAGAGATCAGTGGAGCGGGCGCATCCAACTCATTTTCCAACCAGGAGAAGAAAAACTACCTGGCGGAGCTAGTAAAATATTGGCGGAAGGTTGGCTAGAGCAGCCGCAACCACTTGCCATCATAGGACAACATGTTGAGCCCGCTATGCCCGTGGGTAGCATAGGAATGAAGGCTGGACAGTTTATGGCCTCGGCCGATGAGATTTATATTACCGTTAAGGGCAAAGGAGGGCATGCCGCACGCCCACATCAATGCATTGACACCACCCTTATGGCAGCTCAACTCATTGTAGCACTACAACAAATTGTTAGTCGCCGCTCTGATCCGCTCACCCCTTCTGTATTAAGCTTTGGAAAGATCTTTTCGGATGGAGGGGCCACAAATATCATCCCCAACCAAGTAACAATCTATGGAACTTTTCGTACCTTTGACGAAGCCTGGCGCTATGAAGCACACCGCTTGATGCAAGATATGGCAAAAGGGCTGTGTCAGAGTATGGGTGGGCAATGTGATTTTGATATTGTGGTAGGCTATCCCTTTGTTTATAATGATGAACAACTGACCAAACGCCTTCGACAAAGTGCAGAAAATTACTTGGGCAAAGAGCATGTGCTAGATATTCCTGCGAGAATGGGGGCGGAAGATTTTGCCTTTTACTCACAGGTAATGCCTGCCTCTTTTTATCGCCTAGGCGTGCAAAACCCTAATGGAACGGGCTTGCATAGCGATACTTTTGACATTGATGAAAAAGCATTGGAAATCGGCATGGGACTTATGGCACAATTGGCCATAGAAGAACTGCGATTTCAAACACAATTATAAATTTCCCCGTTATATCTTCAACACAAGGACCTCCCCCTATTGATGAGCTTGACCTTCTGTTTGAGATTTATTATCTAATGATGACTATGATCCGTTTTTTACTCCTCATCATTCCCCTACTCCTATTACAATCCTCTGCGGATGCACAAAAACGACGCAATTCTAAGAAATGCGCTCTAAGCATTGTGGATAGTATGTCGCTCTCCCCCTCTGCCGACCTAATGTTTTATTGGTGGGACCCCTATCATTTGCATGGGAAGAAAAAAACACTGACCCCCTACAATGCCAAGGATGAAAGCTTTGCTGAAAGATCGACAGCCTATACCTACAAATTCCAACTCAAAAAAGGACCACAGCAATTTTCCATTTTATCTTGTTTTAACGACTCCATTCATTTTGATTTGGATCTCCAACAGGATACCGTCTTATATTTTCAACAACTGGTTAAAAATTACTATGAACTTACAGATAGCAACAGTAGGCTCTTGAGCGATTTCCAAACAGGAGATCAATTTACCATCTATTTGGCTAGAATTTACCCCAAAGAAAGACATGGGCTACGTTTAGACTTTCATTATAATGAACATAAAGAATTTATTATAGATCAAATCAACCGACAAGCTCCTCCAAAAGATTTAGCATTCGACCAAAAGACCTTTTTCAAGGAACTCCA
>CAZOLU010000231.1:3358-6514 GCA_964580485.1 uncultured Saprospiraceae bacterium
GAGCCTTATGCTCAACAGTTGAAAAAGGCTAACAAAAAACATGGGTATTTTGTAGTCGTTCGTAAAAACCGCCAGGTTGCAGAGTACAAAGGAAAGGCTGGAGGAGGAAAAATAAATACCATCATACTAAGTTTAGAAAAAATGCTTAATCTTCAACCTTGAATTCTTCCTAAGAGCATGTTTAAGTTTCTATCTACTTTCAGAAAAAATATATCTTCAGTTGGGTAATGAACTTAATAACTCCCACAAGTATGAAAGATAAGCTATCTGACCTACACCAAAAGTCAAAAAAACATACCGATTATTATAGGAAATATTTTGCGCTCAACCGAAATACTGCTGGATTTAGTAAGCACATCAAAGAGTTGACCTATACCCTAGTAGCTGACCGATCGGAAGGCCCTTATATTTTTGATATTGACGACAATCGCTACATTGACCTCACGATGGGCTTTGGATCTATTCTTTTAGGGCATAATGCCCCTGAAATTCGACAAGCTATCGAACAACAGCTGCAGAAAAATTGGTCGGTAGGCCCGATCTCCCCCCTTGCAGGTCAATTGGCAGAAGCTATTGCACTTGCTACAAAAACGGAGCGTGTAGCCTTCTTCAATTCTGGTACAGAGGCAATTATGGTAGCACTACGTATTGCCAAAGCCACGAGTAAGAAAAACAACATTGCCTTTTTCAAGGGGAGTTATCATGGAACTTTTGATAGCTTACTTAGCTTAAAAAAGGATTATAAAACTCAACAAGCCCGAGCTATTATCCCTGGGGTAACACAATCTATTCTCAATGAATCTTATCTACTGGATTACAGCAGCCCTAAAGCATTAGAATTCATAGAAGCCCATGCAGATGATTTAGCAGCCGTGTTGGTTGAGCCCGTTCAAAGCAGGAATCCGTCGCTGCAACCTCAAGACTTCCTTCAAGAGCTCCGAGCTATTTGCAGTAAAAACCATATTGCACTGATTTTTGATGAAGTGATTACCGGGTTTCGAATTGGCATAGGGGGTGCTCAAGCCTATTTTGGAGTTGAGGCAGATGTTGTTACTTATGGGAAGGTGATTGGAGGAGGGCTTCCTATCGGAGTGGTAGCGGGTAAGGCCGAATACATGGACTTGCTAGATGGTGGGCATTGGCAGTTTGGGGATGACTCTGTACCTCAATCAAGAACCACCTTTGTAGCAGGCACCTTTTGTCATCATCCTCTAACAATGGCTTCAGCTTTAAAAATATTGGAGATCTTACAAGCCAATGATGCTCAAATTTTAAAGGAGCTCAATGCCAAAACTACTGCCTTTTGTCAAGAGCTGAATACTTTTTTTGAAGCCGAAAACTTTCCCATTAAAATCGTTCACTTTGCTTCTCTTTTTCGCTTTGAATTGGATAGAAAATACAACATGCTGTACCATCAACTCCTGCTCGAAGGGGTTTATATCTGGGAAGGTCGCAACTGCTTTTTATCTCCAGCTCATAGTCTAGAAGTATTAGAGGACTTAAAAAAAGCTATAAAAAGGAGCTGCTGGGCTATTCGAGCAGAACTCTAAATTAGCAGTTTACAGAACATAGGATTTATGAAAAAAGAAATTATCTACAACGAAGCTCCTTATGCCATAGCCAGTTATGAGGGCATTCCTCCAGAAGCTATTGACTTTCTCGATAGCATTGCCTGGGGCTCTGAGGGGGCAGTCTATGAGCATCGAAATACCAAAGATCATATTCCTCTGATTTACCAACCTAGCTTATTTGCCATTTTGGAAGGGGATCAAATTCGAGGAACGGCGATTTTTTGCAATACCCCAGTAACGGTGGATGAGCAAATTTTTGACTGCTACTATATCCGCTATTTTGCTTCTTCTAAGGCTATTAGGGGTAAAGGGGTGATGAAACACTTGTCGCAAAAGGTGATGGAACTGCTTTCTGAATCTGTACAAAAAAAGACCATTCTCTATGCCTGTATTGAACGTAAAAACAAGAGCTCTTATCGGGTGGTTGAAGCTGCGGGATACCAGCCCGTTGGGACGGTCAAAACAATGGGCTTTAGTCGTTTTTTTCCTAAAAAAAGTAACCGAATCCATCAAATAAAAACTGAGGAAGGGCAAAAAGTAATGCTTAATTTGCTAAAAGCTCAGTACAAGGAACATGCTTTGGTGCAATTCAACTCCTTATTTATTCACGATAATTATTATTGTATTAAAGAGGGGGATGAAATACTTGCAGCTTGTCAGTTTCATAAGGCGCACTGGGTAGTGAATAAAATGAAAGGGGCAATGGGTTGGATGGTTATGAATGTAGTCCCACTTATTCCAGTATTGAATAAAGTTTTTAATCCCAAACGCTTTGAGTTTTTGGGCATAGAGGGTGTTTATGTAAAAAAGGGACATGAGAAAGCATTTTTTGAACTTTTGGAGGGACTACTGGCTCAAGAAAAGCTTCGATCGGCTATGCTGTGGATGGGAGAAAGCTGTCCTATTCGTCAAAACATAGAAGCGACTGGCTCCTTGGGCTTCATGCACAGTTTTGTTAAAGACTCCGATGTGATCATTATGGCTAATTTTCAGAATATGACTGCGGAGGAAATCCAATTGGTAAAACAACAACCTATTTTTGCATCCGCCTTTGACTATATCTAAATTATGAATATCGAAGTACTAGACCAAACTCTAGAATGCTGCATCAACCCCAAGGGGGAGGCTCCTATTTTCAATGCAAGTCTATTGATCCAAACTCCTCAAAAGCGGTATCAACAAAGCTATGGGCAAGCTAGGGCAGCCGACAATACCCCCCTCTCCCCTATGCATCAATTTTGTATTGCCAGCATCAGCAAGTTATTTACCGCAACCCTTGTCATGCAATACTGGGAAGCAGGTTATTTCCAACTCGAGGACCCTTTTTTTCAGCATCTTCATCCCAAACAAAAATCCCTCTGCCAGCAACTCCTCATCGTTGAAGGGAAAGATCTGAGTTCTCAAATAAGTATTCAGAACCTACTTCAACATCGTTCAGGATTAGCCGACTATTTTTCAGACGATCCTCGCTTTGTAGAAGAGTTAATAGAACAGCCCAAGCAACAATGGACTCCTGAAAAGATCATCACTACTTAGGGTCTGCTGAAAAGTAGGTCCACCCCACACACTTTATCAGATCTTGATT
>CAZOLU010000232.1:0-6513 GCA_964580485.1 uncultured Saprospiraceae bacterium
TACGGATATTCGACTACTATCTTTGGACCCTAATTTACAGACAGACCCCGTACTTCCATTAGATGGGAATACCAAACTACTGAACAATCTAGACTTTCTTCCTTCTGTAAATTTCAATTATGAATTGACAAAAGAAATGAAGTTGCGTTTGGCCTACTCCAGAACTTTGGCAAGACCTACTTTCCGAGAGTTGGCACCCTATACTTCATTTGATGTAGACGGAGGTTATCTCCTAGCGGGTAATCCTAATTTGCAGCGTACCTTAACCGACAATATTGATCTACGTTATGAGTTCTATCCTACTTTTGCTGAATTGATTTCTGTGGGTACTTTCTTTAAGCGTTTCGATAATCCTATTGAACGTACCTTCAACCCCACTGCTCCCAACTCAGAGATCACCTTCCGAAATGTAGATCAGGCGATCCTTTTTGGTGGAGAGTTTGAACTTAGAAAGAACCTTGGATTTATCCACAGTTTTATGAAGCAGTTTAGCCTTGCTGCTAATTTTGCTTATATCTACTCTCGCACCAATATTGATCCATTAGAGTTGAATGAAATTCGGGCATTAGATCCAGGAGCTTCGGAATTTCGTGAAATGTTTGGGCAATCGCCATTTTCTACCAAT
This sequence comes from uncultured Saprospiraceae bacterium, assembly GCA_964580485.1. Lineage (GTDB taxonomy): Bacteria > Bacteroidota > Bacteroidia > Chitinophagales > Saprospiraceae > Saprospira. Next base: position 626 of record CAZOLU010000232.1, read on the forward strand.
CTTCTTTTGTCCTACAAAAATGATTTTGGAACAACAGCCAACTTGGTATTCAATGTAATTGGGCCTAGAATTTCTGTGATTGTGAGAGGTGGTACACCCAACGTGTATGAGCGTCCAGTACCTATGCTTGGATTTAATGTTTCACAAGAGTTTGCCCAACATTTTAAAGCTACCTTTAGAGCCAACAACCTGCTCAACGCTATGTATAGAGAGTCTATTGTTTATAATGGTGGAGAATACTTTGTGCAAAGTCGCCCTATTGGGATGAGCTTCTCCTTGGGAATTAGCTATGCTTTGAAAGGGAAAGATCCTTTAAGCCTTCCTACAAAATAGCTTAAAACTAAAGTTTTCAACAAGGAGAGAGGCTAAACCTTAGTAGATTTAGCCTCTCTTTGAGTTTATACACAAAAAAAACATCAACACCCTATGCTAAAAATCTCAAGATCATTGTAGAACCTTCAAGGGAAGCACCTAGTTGAAGCGGATAGCTACTGAGGACAGAACAATCTGCCTTTTTGAAAGAGGGATTTTAGACCTAAAAAAGTGATTCTGGATAAAGTCTATTGATTAAAAATTTGTATTTTACCTGTTTGCCCCTGCAGTTTCTTTTCCCTCATAATCAAATTTATTCATCAAAAAAGCCATTTTATAGTCCTATGAACTTACAAAATCAGCAAAATCGCAGTAAACTCCAAAACATTAGTACTACCTTAAATAAATGGCAAGAAGAATTGAGTGAGTATAAAACTTGGGCAGCACAAGATGGCATTTTGGATGACCAAGAACTTGCCGCCATCAAAAAAAGAGAGGAAAACATTCAAGATATCCAGCAGCATATTCAACAACTCTTGCAGACAGAGCAGAGCACCGAGCAAAGCCCAGAAGACTCGCGTCCTCCTTGGGAAAAAGCACTTGCTATGGCTATGCTTCCTGTTGAGTTGAAACTCAAATTACAATCCATTTTAGTATCCAGTAGTTTGAATAAGCAACAGGCCATTTCCTTGATTAACGATACTGCTCAATACTATGAAGTTAATGTTCGTATAGAAGAAGATGAACGTATCAAGGAGGCTGCTAAAGCAGCCTTAGTCGTATCGCTTGATCAACAAAAAGATGCCTGGACATCTAAGGCGGCACATGAGCTATTTAAGAAATATTATTATGACCATGTGAAATTCGAGCCCATCACCCTATCTGCCCCCACCCAACAGGTGAGCACCCGAAATTTAGACAAGATAGCCCAAAATGTGACGAGTACAGCTCCTACGATTTATGTACCTATTACAACTAAAAACTTAGCAACAGTTGGTTTTACAAAAAATCTCAACTTTAATGCAGGTATCAAAATTGTCCTCAAACAGCCTCCAACCTTTGAAGAAAAAACCAAATGGGAAACCGAGGCCAAGGGCTGGGCTTTTGAATCTGGACTTAGCCTTTTCAACTCAAGTATGTCTGCTTTGGGAAAAAACTCTAGCTCTCTAGCTGATGTAGATGTTATTAAAGCAGCCTTTCTTCCTTTTTCGGCAAAGGTTCGCATCTCAGGACCTAAGGTACAGAATGATATGGAAAGTATCGACATGTCTCTTTTGACCATTGCCGTATCGGGAGAGCTGAGCGGTTCGGCACTTTTCAAAGATGGGATACCCGACTTTATTCAGAACATCTCCGTCTCTTTCAACCTTTCTTTTAGTTGGGTGATGAATATTGATGTACAGGGTAAAAAAGCTTTAGATAAACAAAAAAAGATTCTCAAGAAACGGAATTCACTCATTAAGGAACAAGGGGAAGCCTTTCAAGAACGCAATAAAATTGCTGAACAGCTCAAAAAGATACAGGCAGAAGATCAGCCCAACCCTAAGGAGATCGCCAAGTTAGAAAAACAGTTACAAAAGAGTAGTAAAAAGCTACAAAAACTTAGTAAGCTCATCAATAAGGCCGATGATCTAGCTCAAAACATTAGCAAAAAATTTAAAGCCAAAGGTACACAGCTTGCATCTAAACTCCTCCTTCGTGTAGGGGCAAAAGGAGCTGCTCGAATAGCAGGAGCTTTCATTCCTGGGGTTAATGTTGCACTTCTAGTTTGGGATGTAGCAGAGATTAGCTATAGTATTTACCAATGGTATAATGCTAAAGATCCTGCAGAAATTATGTTAGAAGCCATCAAGAAAATGCCTGAACGCAATCAGATCTTCCTCTATGCTATTATCGACAAATACAATAAAATTCCTAATTGTGGTGATGATATTGATGAGCTTAGCAATTTTTTGGAGGGACTCAGTCAGGAAGCTTTTGATCGTATGATAGAACGCCTGCAAGATGCTGAAATTCGTTTTGGGGATAAGGCTTCAGGTGGAATTTCTAACCAATTCTTTGATCAACTCCAAAAGCTATCAGAACCCAAGTTTGAAATGAGTGAGGAAGAAATGATTCAGGATATGATGCAAGATAGCCCCTCCATTCATGTCAAAAACAAAGGTTCTTATCTTCGGATGCCCTCCGAATTTGAGATTGGGCAAGATGTTCCGGCCACCTTACTTGCAGATTTCTATAATGACCAGGGGCAGTTTGTAACTAGCCTAAGTCTTTCTAATATTAACATGAGCTACAAGGTTTTGGCACAGAAGGGATCGATCATTGAAGTACAACTCAACACCAGTTCTGATGGAAAATTTTGGTTTAAAGTAGCAGATAAAGAGGATTTATATATTCGTCCAGAGGGTCCTCGATATTGGCACATTATCGAAAAACGGTGGGTCAACAGTGCCCTTTATGTAGATCCTCAAGATTAAGAAATCTTTACTAAGGCTATGTACAAAGACAGTCGATTTTTTGTTTGGAAAGAGCGCTTAGCAAAAAAAAGAGAATTGCAACTCCAACTGATATTGCCGATTCGGGAAGTTCGTAGAGCTCATAACCTTCTACTAGCTTCCTTTGCTGTTGCAATGCTTATTCTTGTAGTTCCACTTGCATTTTTTCAGGTATACCTCTCCTTCCTGGTATTTATAGTCCTAATCACCTTTCTCATTATTTTACTGCTACCGTCTAAAAAATATCGCTTGGAAACGATCTACTTCCAATGCTCTATTGAAGAGCAGTTAGTTCGTTTTTATCATTATGAAAAGAATCTATTTAAACGACCTTTTCGACTTCAGGACATTGATCACTTCTACATAGAAGAGCACAGCAATAAGGCGGGGCATAGCGAAGTTCGTCTAATGCTCCAATTAAAAGAAGAAAAACAACTCTTGATCCTTGAGGCCTTATTTCCTCCACCGCATCCACAATGGGTGGCTGAAGAACAAGATTTAAAACGGCTTGCTCATTATTTAAACCAACAAGTTTATCAAAGCCTTATCCAGCATCCTAGGTTTTTACTAAAACGCCGTAAAATTGTTCCTTGGGAACATCTACAACTTCAAAATAGTGAAAAAGCAAGTTTATTAAAGCTGCTTCAAAACCAAGCGGAACAACAGATAAAGTGACTTTGAATTTTTGATTTTTTATAGTCAGCAGTTCAACTTTAGGCGCAAGCAAGTTTAGGGACTAAACGGTGACTACTAATTCAAATTATAGCTGGCTTATCAAGAAATTTTAAGCTTTCTAGAACTTGGAGAGGAAGATTGCTCGTCTAGAGTTTACAAGCTTGGGCTCTGCTGCTTTGACTTTAAATTTCCGTTTTCTACTCAGGCGTTTTTGCAATTGGCGTTGCCTCATACTCTTCAAAAGACGGGTATACGCTTCATTATTAGACCAAGTTGCTAAACGGGTTCCATTCAAATGAAAATAATACCAATGCCCTTCAGGACTCTCCAAATACCACTCAAAAGCATCTCCATCCATTTGCGGAAGCATACGAACATAGGCCTTAACGGGGCGATCTACAATTTGTCCTAGAATTGCATTGAGCTTAATTTTTTGAGACAAACCTTGTTCTCTTTGCGATTCCAAATAATGCCCCTGCGCTTGCCATTCCATTTGGAGATTATTAAAGATAAAGGCTAGGTCTTCTTCATCCACAGTAGTGAGTGCCGCAGCAGCAAATTCTTCCAGTATGATATTCGCCAGCTCCAGGGGGAAATAACATTGGATAGCGAGCTCTCCTTGGGTTTGGAAGGAGGTGGCAGATTTGCTTTTCACTTGACTGAGTTCTAGAAAGTACTTGCCTTTGGTTCCTTGTATAGGCCAATACAAGACCCCATCTTCTAGCTGCATTTTGTCGCCAGCCTCTGCCCAAGGGCTAAACAGCAAGTCATTTTCCTGCAAACGCAGTTCATCTCGATAAGGATAGTACAACAATTGTACATTTCGTTTGGCTTTGCCTTTTTTAGGTTCAAAGCTCTGGGCTTGAATGATGATGCGGTCTTTTTCCAAGCGGATATAATTGGCTGTTGCGGACCAATTGGCCGCCTGCAGGCGGCCCGAGCCTAACAAGCCCCCTTCACTCAACTCCAAGGTTCCACTAAACTGCAAATGCCCTTGGGGATTATCTTTTATGTACAAAGATAAACCCTTCATCTCTTGACTAAACCCCCAAGATAAATCATCGGGCATCAGCCCAACTTTCACCCCCAAAGGTTTGCAAATCTTCTCCGATTCTAAAAAACCATAAAATTGTAAATCCTCTATTTGTAGACTATCGACATTCGCCAATTCAAAAGGAATTAACTTTACATGAAAACTATCTGGATTATAATCCGCATAATAAATGTATGCGGTATCTAAACTACGGAGTAAAGGATATGCAGAAAATCCATTAGGTTCTAAACTCAACAACTTCGTCAAATCCCAGTGTTTTAGCTTATTCCAAGGGGCATCTATGAGTAGTTCTGCAGAAAAATTGCAAATAGGTTCTGCCAACTTTTCTTTGAAATGATAACAAGTGCTAGTAGCATAGCCTTCTGGGTTTCTCTTATGGTAGGGAAGCTTGAAATATAAGGCTTCCACCTGCTCAAAATTTATTTTATAGTCTTGGTAATGGAATTGAGCTCCACGGCTTTGAATTTCCCCAGAAGGGAAAACGACTTGACCAGAAAACTTAAAATCTAAAGAGCCTTCTTCCCAATTTTTTGGATGGATATACAATTGTTTTTGCTTAGAAATACAAAAGAACTGGCTAGGGTCAAGTGCTGGAACAAGGTATTCAAGGGTATCAACCGTTTTTTCCTTGCGTGGAAAGCTGCTAGCCTCATAGGTGGTTGGGGATTCCAAGCCCATCAACTGATGTTTGAGTTCTTGATGAATAGGAGGCAGAAAATTATCTTGAAGCTGGATATTCATCTGCGGCCAATAGGCAAAATCAGTAGGCCACTGACTCAGAGCATTCCTACTCAGATCCAGCTCTTGGAGATTACGCAACTTTTTAATAGACAGTGGCCAGCTTCGCAGTCCTGTCCCACTCAGATCTAGTGTAGTGAGCTGAAAAAGTTTCTGAAGTTCAATAGCCAGATCCTTGGCAGAAGGAATAGGGGTATTAGCTAAAAACAACTCTTCTAAACTACTCAATTTGCCAATCTGATTTGGATAGCTTGCGCAACTACTAAGATTCAAGCTTTTGAGCTCTGGCATTTGATAAAAAGCTTCGGTATAGCTCTGGATGGGGTTCTGACTGATACTGAGTAGTTCTAAGTTGGGGATTTGTGCTAAGGGTACTCCAATTTTTGAAAACTGATTTTGATCGAGATAAAGGGCTTTGAGCGATTTTAATAGGACAATTTCTTTGGGTATATGGGTTAATTGACAATTTTGAATTTTTAGGATTTCTAATTTGGGCAGTTGAGCTAGGGCTTTGAGGAGTTGGGGCAGGTCTGCTTGCAGATCGGGATAGTCTCGAATTTCGAGGACTCGGACCTTGGGAAGCTTTTGAACTTGGCTAGCGAGTTGCTCGGCGG
>CAZOLU010000233.1:0-6490 GCA_964580485.1 uncultured Saprospiraceae bacterium
AGGAATTTCGCTACCTTAGGACCGTTATAGTTACGGCCGCCGTTCACCAGGGCTTAGATTCAGAGCGTGAACCCCTCCTCGTAACCTTCTGGCACTGGGCAGGCGTCAGCCCCTATACATAGTCTTACGACTTAGCAGAGACCTGTGTTTTTGGTAAACAGTTGCGTGGAATCTTTTGCTGCGGCCTAATACTCATTAATACAAGTATCAGGCAAGGTTTATCCCGAAGTTACACCTGCTGTTTTGCCGAGTTCCTTAGCAGTAGTTGTCTCGCTCACCTTGGTCTACTCGACCTACCCACCTGTGTTGGTTTGCGGTACGGAAACCTAATAATCTCGCTACCGAGGTTTTTCTAGGCAGTTGAAATCGTCAAGATCATCCTACTGAGTAGAATATTTTGCATCACTACTCGCGAGTTTCAAGGGATTTACCTCGAGAAACATAAGCTAATAGCTTGCACGTGAAGTCATTAACACGCCTTGATTATCCATCCGCGTTACCCCTGAGCTAGCGCCACTTTCAATCGATAAAAATCTTGTCAATTCAGCCGAAGCCTTCATAACTAAATGATTATTTCTCTCCAGTTTTGCTGGGACGATTATTAAGTTGTACAGGAATATTAACCTGTTGTCCATCGGCTACGCCTTTCGGCCTCGCCTTAGGCCCGACTAACCCCAAGCCGATTGCCGTTGCTTGGGAATCCTTGGGTATTCGGTGTTGAGGGTTTTCACCCCAATTTCGTTACTCATGCCAACATTTTCGCTTCCTGACGCTCCACCGTGCCTTACGACACGACTTCAACGCTGACAGGAACGCTCCTCTACCACGACATAAATGCCGTTCGCATCTTCGGTTAAAGCTTTAGCCCCGTTATATTTTCGGCGCAAAATCGCATAGATCAGTGAGCTGTTACGCACTCTTTAAAGGAATGGCTGCTTCTAAGCCAACCTCCTGATTGTATAAGCAATTCTACATCCTTTACCACTTAAGCTTTATTAGGGACCTTAGATGGCGATCTGGGCTGTTTCCCTTTCGACTGTGGCACTTCGCTGTCACAGTCTGACTCCCATGAAATTCACAGTAGTATTCGAAGTTTATCTAGGTTTGGTAGACTTATTTCGCCCCCTAGCCTAAACAGCGCTCTACCCCTACTGTTATTAACATGAGGCTAGCCCTAAAGCTATTTCGAGGAGAACCAGCTATCTCTGAGTTCGTTTAGCTTTTCACTCCTATCCACAGCTCATCCAACAATTTTGCAACATTGCCTGGTGCGGCCCTCCACCAGCGGTTAAGCTGGCTTCAGCCTGGCCATGGATAGCTCACTCAGTTTCGGGTCTAGTGCATGACACAAACGGGTTATTCACCCTCGCTTTCACTATGGCTTCGGGTATAACTCCCTTAACCAAGCGCCATACAGCTAACTCGTTGGCCCGTTCTACAAAAAGTACGCAGTCACCCCGAAGGGCTCCTACTCTTTATAAGCATAAAATTTCAGGTACTATTTCATCCCCCTCGCCGGGGTACTTTTCACCTTTCCCTCACGGTACTTGTTCACTATAGATCTCCAAATCTATTTAGCCTTGGAAGGTGGTCCTCCCAGATTCAAACCGGATTACACGTGTCCGATCCTACTCAGGAACACTCTAGGAAGACATTTAATTTTCGTCTAAGGGACTATCACCCTCTATGGTTTAACTTTCCAGAAATATTTGACTAATTAAATGAATTCCACATTGAGGTCCTACAACCCCATATGCCGTAGCATATGGTTTGGGCTATTCCCCTTTCGCTCGCCACTACTGAGGGAATCTCTATTGATTTATTTTCCCTAGCTACTTAGATGTTTCAGTTCACTAGGTACCCCCGATACACCTATGTTTTCAGTGCACCGTATCTTGACATGACTCAAGATGGGTTTCCCCATTCGGAAACCCCCGGTTCAAAGCTTGCTAGCAGCTCACCGAGGATTATCGCAGCTAACCGCGTCCTTCATCGGAATTTGGAGTCGAGGCATCCATTTTATGCTTTTAAGTAACTTATTAACAGAGAACATACTATCTCAACTAGTAATCAGTGAAAGAAATGAATTCTCTATAATTATTTCTTAATTGCTTCTAATTGTTAATGAACAAATAAAGATGTGCCGTCTGCACATCCCAAAGTTTAAAGTAATCCAATGTCTAGTCAGTGAACTTTAAGCTTTGGGATAAGCAGCTGATTTTCCGCATTAATTAGGTCTTTTTCTTCCATCTAATTAACAATGCCTATGGATTATATTCACAAGAAAAGGAATAGTCAATGCTTTTTTTAGAAAATCCTTCCGATAGTATTAGTAAGGAATGCATCTAAGGTCCCGGCCACATACATCAAGGTGAAAACAAAGACAAGTAAGGCCAAAATTACAATAAAAGTATTGGTACCTCCCATGCCAAATATTCTCTCCGCAAATCCAATCTCACCAACAAAATCTTTAATCTTGTGTCTATATTTCAAAATACAGAATGCAATTAATGAACCGACGATTAAAATAAAAAAACGCCCCATAGATTGCTTATTATTGCCCCCGCAAGTATAACAAGAAAAAATCAATTAAGGCAAATCCCGTTTTGAATTATCACTAAATGTTCCATTTGGAAAAAGAAATTTGACCACTATCAAGGCCATCCCCACAATTTGCAGGAAGTTTTCTACCAAGATCGCATAAAGAAAAGTTTTGTATTCTATAAAATCGACTAATCCAAAACCAATCGCAGCTGTAATCAAAAACTGAAACAAAACCATCACCGTCAAAAGCCAACGTAAAAACCAAGACCAAGCATCCCTAAGCTCATAATACTTTTCTCTACCAACGCGATCGGTCTCCCACGATCTTATTTTTTGCCTCACCAACTCCAAAGAATCACTATCATCATAAATTTTTTTCTCCGAGACTTTATTTTTTAAAGTCTGAAAGTCTACTGGATTAACTTTTTCCCCCTTAGACGAGACTTCTTCCATATTCATTTTTAATACGATATCCAATTACCTCCTGAGAAACGCGAAAAATTTCCGCAATTGTTGCCATGTCATAACCTCTTTTATGATAAAAATCATGAAGCATCTCGCTCGGCACCAACAGATTAGCAGCAAAAAAATTGGCCTCTCTTTCGATATAATCCTCTGAAGCCCCTCCCAAAGGTATCCGATATAAAATCGCATAAGTATCAGGATCAGACTCTAACAAACTCTGATGCATCAACCAATGACCAAGCTCATGAGCAATAGTAAAAGATTTACGATTGGGAGAATCACTCTCATTAACTACAATTTTTCTCGTCTCCGGATCAATAAAACCAGCCACATTATTTACTTCATCAAAACTGGACTCATGAACAGTCAGACCATAATTACTAGCTATTTCAACAATATCTATCGGAGGAGTCAGTACATAATTTTCTTCCAATACCTTTTTAGTAATCGCCAATACTTTATTGTAATCAGGTTTTCCGTCTTTCATATGTCTTTATCTTACTCTAATATAATTATATAACAAACAGCATTTCGTAAAATAAAAGGTAAAACAATTGACTAGCCCCATTTTTTTTAGTAAATTTTCTTGGCAAGTCAACTAGGGCGATTAGCTCAGGCGGTTAGAGCGCGTCACTGATAATGACGAGGTCCGTGGTTCAAGTCCACGATCGCCCACCACAATCAACTCAGCAAACTGAGTCTTTTTTTAAAATCTAAACTTCTACTGATAACGCCAGGCCTCGGAGCTGACGTTTTCCCAATCGAACTCTTCATCACCTGTAGACTGCTCAGTTTCTACCGTGCTTGATTCTGATTCTTTTTGTTTATCTAGTCTTTCCAACTGTTGCTCAATCAATGATTGTTGAAGTAGGCCCTGAGGTTGCTCTGCCTCTTCTTGCTCCTCCTCATATTTTTCCAAAACAGCTTCATAGTAAACCTCCACTTCCCTATTCCAATTAAGAAAACTGCCTATCGGAGCTAATTTACGTGGATAATATACATTAGCGCCCACTGGTTCAGAAAAGCTAGCAAAAACATCAGTGGTCGCAAAACGCAAAGGCTGCCCCTCATCATTGTCTGGCTTACTAGAAACAGGCTGATAAGTTTGAGCCGTCCTCACTCCAGCAGGTCTCACAAAAGGTTCATTTGGTAAATCCTTTAAAGCCTCGGTCATTACCTTCTTAAATATTGGCGCCGCGGTATCATAACCATTTGCACTAAATGCTAAACCTTCACCTTTAGTATTGCCAACCCAAACTGCCGTGACTCTTGTAGGAGTATAACCAATAGTCCATACATCTCCCGGCCTCACAGCTTGACCGGAGCCTTTTGTCGCCTTGGTACTAGTCCCCGTCTTTGCCGCATTAATATGTCCATCTACAAAAAGATTAGGACCAATGCCATTTTTCCGATCGGACAATATACTAGAGATCAGATAAGCAACCTGTGGATTTAAGGCCTGATCTAATTCTTTAGGACGCAACTCTTCCAAAATATGCCCCTCGCTATTTTCTACACGGGCAACGCCTGTTAATTCAGGTTTTTTACCCCCATTCGCAAAAGTACTAAACGCAGAAACCATTTCTATTAATGGCACTTCTCCAGCCCCTAAAGCCAAAGGATACCCATAGCTATGTTCCGGATCCAAAGTAGTAATACCCATTTTGGAAGACAAATGAATCACATTATCCTGCTCCCCTGCCAAATAATAAGCCTTAATCGCTGGAATATTTCGCGATTGAGCTAAAGCAGTCCTCAAAGTCATCTGCCCTCGAAACTGACCATCATAATTTTGTGGAGTCTTACTATAAATCTTAGTCGGAACGTCATAGACAATATTACCAGGAGCATAACCATGATTAAAAGCTTCCGCATAGACTATCGGCTTGAAAGAAGATCCCGGTTGGCGAGGTCTCAAAGCTACATTTACATTGCCATCAATCTCTTCATTAAAATAATCAACAGAACCAACCATCGCTAAAATTTCACCGGTCTGAGGATTAGCAGTCACCATCGACAAATTATTGGCACCAAATCTCCATTTGTTAATTTCAGCATGTTCAAGAGCAACTCCTTCAGCATAATCCTGCAAATCGGGATCTAAAGTAGTATAGACTTTAAGGCCTCCTCGCTCAAGCATATCTCGTCCATATTTTTTTTCCAAAATCTCAGTCACATAAAAAACAAAATGAGGATAACGAATCTCCTCCTTATATGGCTTGAACTCCATCCGACTTAATTCTGCTAGTGCCTGAGCTTTTTCTTGATCACCTATATATCCTAATTCATGCATTCGATAAACAACCAAGTCCGCTCTTCCCGGCAAATAAAGGTTAGTACCATTCAATAATTCAATAGTGGCCCCCAATAAACCACGAGCAAACTCAGTTTGTTGCAAATCAGCCTCACTGGAAATATTGCGACTAGCTAACTCTTCCTCAGTAAATTCCTTCAACAAATGGGTATATTTATTATTTCCATAGGGATTATAACGACTTGGAGCTTGTGGAAGTGCTGCCAGGATTGCGCTCTCAGCTACAGTTAAATCTTTTGCAGTTTTACCGAAATAAGTCTCAGCGGCCTTTTCTGCTCCATGAGCATTATTTCCATAGGGAATCAGGTTTAAATAAAGCGCCAAAATATTATCTTTACTGTATTCACGTTCTAACCGTACGGCCAAAATAATTTCCTTCAACTTCCTCACATAGTCTCGCTCCGGAGAAAGAAAAGCATTCTTAATATATTGTTGTGTCAAAGTGGAACCACCCCGAGCAGACCCCACCTCAAAAAACTCATACATCACTGCCTTACCAATAGCCCAAACATCAAAACCAGGATGAGAATAAAAATTGTCATCTTCAATAGCCAAAGTTGCTTTTTCCAAGTTATCGGAAATTTCATCTAAAGACACTTGCTTCCGATTTTCTGCACCATGAATTGTGTAAAGTAGATTACCCTTACTATCAAAAATCTCTGTAGATTGAGCAGCTTCGAAACTTTCCAGATCAGTAACGTCAGGCAAATCCTTAGCAACATAAGCTACAACCCCAAATGCAGCGAGCACCCCAATGACAAATAATCGAGAAACTACCAGCCACAAAACATAAAATGTCTTTTTAATTACTTTCCACATGAAAATAGATTAGCCATAACTTTTTATCACGTTTTCTGATACAAATAAACCCTCCCTTCATTTTTTTTTGCTTCAATTTTTTCCATTACAAATTGATTCGACACCACTCGAGCCCCTTTTTTTAGTTGAGGCCAGATCTTTTTTTCAAATTCTAACATTGTCATATCGAGTAAAAAACAAAAAACCACATCCACATCACTAAAATCTTGTTTCCAAAAATTAGCAAATTTTATTTTCTCTCCCTTGCCTTGACGAAAACTAAGCCAGCGAGCCAAAAGAAAAGTAGGAACAGAAAATTCATAGCCAACAGCGGAATCCACCCCCTTTGCAGCAACGCTCCTGATAATA
>CAZOLU010000234.1:0-6475 GCA_964580485.1 uncultured Saprospiraceae bacterium
GAAGTAGAGCGTTCCTTTTTCTTCAAATCTAGTAATGTTGATATAAATCAAGGAGATGGGAATTGCTTTTTCGGTCTTTGCTCTTAATTGTTGCATGATCAAATTCAGGTAACGCGCTCGTTGGTCATCCAGTTCAAAGTGATCTTCCCGAATCCATAAGTAGGTTTTCGACTGATTTTCTTCGTCTTGTTTTTGAATAAGCTGTTTCAACTGCTCAAGTTGCGCTGAACTCAGCAGCCCATAGGCATCGGTGATGGGTTCCAAATCCACCTCCTTCCAGCTATCTCCAAGCTCAGTTTTTAAAGCTTGGAGAGTTTGAAGAAAGGCCTTGAGAAATTGCTCCTTTTTGAAAAGGGGAATGAGATGATCTTCAAGGATGCGAGCAGATATAGCGTCTGTAATGAGGGGTTCTAAACCATAGCCTACCTCTATTCTCAATTTTCGCTCTTTTTTGGCAGCCACTATCAAAACTCCATTATCTACACCCTGCTGCCCTAAACCCAATTCGTTGAATGTATGGTTGGCAAAATCTTCAATAGCGTTAAATTCTTCTGGAATACTATCCACCGTGTAGATCGCAATTTGAATAGAAGTTCTTGCTTCATAAGTCGTCAAGCTATCGCGAAGTATAGCCTCTTCTTGAGCCAAAAGGTAATCCCCTTGATCCTCTAGCAGTGTTTGTGCAGAAGAATAAAGGGATAAAAAGCAGAGTATTAAGCTAAGAATTTTATGCATGAGTAAAATTTAATCCAAATAGTTTTGAAACCCAAATTTCGAAACAACTTCCTTGTAAAAGGATCTTTACAACCTAAAAACTTAGGCATCTTCCTTTGCTTTCTTATGCACATAACGCAAACTCACCTTGGGAGGGAAGGCAATATCTACAATGGTTTCATGCGACTTAAAATCCTCAGTATCTAAGACTTTAGCGATACTGCTTGAAGTTTCTAAGGCGTTGAGAATCATTTTAAACATACGTTTTTCTTTGTGCAGCTCTTTGAGGGCTTGCAATTCTTCTGCCTCTAACTCTTTGAATTGACTAAAGCTAATGCTTAGATTAGGAGATAAACCAATCCCCACCTGAAATTCATTGCTTCGATGACCGGCTTCTTCCAAAAGGGGTAAAGCTACCAAGACCTCTTGCACCAACTGCACTACCTTTTCTTTAGCAGTGGGAATACTGTTGCTGAGCATTTCCCCTCCTTCTTTGATTTTGTTGGCAGCTTCCTCGGAAGCTGTTTTCAAAAATTCAGTAGTTTTTTGCAATCCTTTTTTAAATCGGTCGGTAAAATCTTTCATATCCATAAATATTTTTATTGAAGATAACGTGAACTAAGGATTAAAATGTAAATAATCCTGAAGCCTAGAAGGCCTCAGCTTGCGCAGTTGGGGCTTGTATGAGCGTAAACGCGCCAAACAAGCATTCATAATGCAGGGAAACTTTCCCTAGGGATGCTCCGTAGTAAAAAGAATCCTTAGTTCAGGTTGAAGATACTATTTTTTGGATGCTTTAATGCTTCATTCAGATCATTTAATTCTAAAAAACGAATTATAGATTCTCACATTTTATTGTTAGATTTAACGATTAAGATGTCCCCCAATAGCTTTTAGATTTTCCAAAACGCATCAACTAATACTGTATGAACTACTTCAAAACCTGTGTGCTCACGATGATTTTATTGATGAGTTGGGAAACTAATTTATTCGCTCAAAACCCTAAACCTACTGCAATGCAAAACTATAGCAAAGATTGGGAAGCTATCCATGCACTAGAATACGATGGTAAAACAAAATCCGCCTTGGCTGCTAGCGAGGAGCTTTATGAAAAGATTAAAGCAGATGTAGACAATCCTTTTCAATCTGCTCAACTCATTAAAGTCTTGATTTATAGCAATAAATATCAGGCTTTGTTGGAAGAGGATGGCTTGGTCAAAGCCATTTATCGTTTTGAGGAGGCCGCTTCAGCGGCCCAACTCCCCGAGCAAGCCATTTTGCTATCGATGCTTGCCGAGATGTACGATCAATATCTCAGTCATCACCTTTATAAATTTAGAAATAGAACCGAAGTTCTAGACTATGACTTAAAAGATATTCGGACTTGGGATATTCCTAAAATCACACAAAAGTGTTATGAGTTGCACCAAAAAGCCATCTCCTTTAATAGTACTCAAAAGATCCCTCTTAGCAATTTTCAAGCTATTACGTACAACCTTAATGATTCAGATGGTATACACCCTACCCTTTACGACTTTTTGATGCATCGAGCCATCAACTTTTTTATGAGTGAAAAGTACTATCTCACTAAACCCGCTTTTAAATTCTATATTGATCAACCCGAAGCTTTAAGTGATGCACAAAGCTTTATCAACTATTCATTTAAAGCCAAAGACAGTCTTTCCACTCAATTCCAAACCCTCCTTTGTTTTCAGCAACTCCTAAATTTTCACATCAAAGACGAAGATCCTAGAGCCTTTATTCATACAGAGTTGAAACGACTGGAATATGTGCGTTCCAAAGCTATTTTAGCGAATAAAGATCTGGCCTATTATGAGCAACTACAAAACTTGGCTAAAGCCCATGAAAACCATGAAGTTGTTGCAGAAATTTGGCATAAAATGGCTGCATATCATCAAGAAAAAGGTAACAGTTATCAACCCTCTCCCCTACAAGTCAACCGTTGGGAGTTGAAAAAAGCGATTGAAATTTGTGATAAAGCCATTGAACAATACCCTGAAGCCTATGGCAGTTCCAATTGTAGAGCCCTACGTTCCAATATTTTGAATAAAGAAATTCATTTAAATTTGGAGCGAATCGTTCCTCAAAATGAAGCCATCTTAGCGAGTATTGAATATAAAAATCTTCAAAAAATCCATCTAAAAGTTATAAAACTCACAGATGCACAATATCGAAAATACAAAGATAAGTATGGAGAGAAGCGGATTGATTTTCTGAACCGTATAGCTGCCGTCGATCAATGGTCGCTTGAATTGATTGATGAAGGAGATTATCAAAGACATCGTTTAGAGTTCCCCGTAAAAAAACTCAAGAGTGGGCGTTATGTTTTAGTGGCTTCTGAACGAGCAGACTTTCAATACGAAAAGAATGGGCAGGCCCACAGTCTTTTCCATGTGTCAGATTTAGCTTATTTTTCTCGAACAGAAAAGGGTATTCACCAGTATTTTATAACTGACCGTAAATCGGGGCAGCCTTTAGAAGGCGTATCTGTTAGTTTTTATCACAATAAGTATAATAGCCTTTTCCGTAAATACGAATGGCGGAAAATTGGAACAGAACAAAGCGATGAATTGGGGATGGTGATCGCCCCAGTTCCTGAAGATAACAACAGTCATAATTACAGGCTCAAGCTTGATTATCAAGGCGATCAGCTTTATTTAGATGATAATTACTATAATTACCGCCCAAGGGAGAGTAATCGGGAGTACTACAATACCCATTTCTTTTTAGATCGGGCAATTTATCGACCAGGACAAACCGTCTACTTTAAAGGTATTGTCATTAAAACAAGTGATGCAGCGCCCAAAAAGCCTGAAATTGTGCCGAACTATAGCACAACGGTAGTTTTTTATGATGTCAATTACCAAGAAGTCGCTAGAGTTGAGGTCCGCACCAATGCTTATGGAAGTTATCAAGGGAGTTTTACGGCACCCAATACTGGACTTTTAGGGCAAATGCGTATAGAAGATCGAAACACCAACTCTAGCAAATATTTTAGAGTAGAAGAATATAAACGTCCTAAATTTGAGGTAAAATTTCAACCCATTACAGGGTCTTTCAAGCTAGGGGAAGAAGTGGAAGTAACGGGTTTGGCAGAAGCTTATGCTGGAAATAAAATTGATGCAGCTAAGGTGAGCTATCGGGTAGTGCGCAAAGTCAACTTCCCTTATTGGGCTTGGTGGCGATGGGGCTGGTACAACCCCTATAATCAAGAGCAGCAGGAAATCAAGTTTGGAGAAACGGAAAGCGATGAAAACGGAGTGTTCAAAATCAAGTTTCAGGCCATTCCCGATAAATCTATCCCCGCAGAACGTCAGCCTCAATTCTCCTATACGGTTTATGCCGATGTTGTTGATATTACTGGGGAAACCCACAGCAGTCAGGCTATGGTCTATGTGGGTTATCTCGCATTAAATGCCTCTGTGACTTTAGCCGAAAATGTAGATCGACTGGAACTAAAAGCCCTAAAAATCAATACCAGCAACCTCAATGGAGAGTTTGAAGCTGCAAAGGGAAAGATTATCATAGAACAACTGGAAACGCCCACACAAGCCTACAACAGTCGCTATTGGACTAAACCCGATTATTTTCTACTATCTCCATCAGAATTTAAAAAAGCGTTTCCAGCCTACCCTTATCAGGATGAAGATGCAGTACATCAATGGGCGGTGACTAAAAAAATGATGGAAAAAGATTTTGACACAGAGCAGTCGAAAAATATGAGCTTGGCGCTCAGTGACTGGCCACAGGGCAAGTACAAACTGACGCTAAAAACCAAGGATCGTTTTGGTAGTGCCATTGAGCAGGTCAAATACTTTACCTTATATGATCAAAATGCAACAGAAACCCCACTTAATCAAGCCTTATTCTTAGCACAAAAGAACTTTTTTGGCTTAGAACCAGACACTAGCGTTCGTCTTAATTTTGGAGCGCAAAATACAGCAGCCTGGATGCTATTAGAAGTTGAAAAAAATGGTGCTATTGTTGAACGGGAATGGATTCAACCCAAGGGCAGAGCCCGCAAAACCTTAGGCATCAAAGAAGAAGACCGAGGGAATTATCATTTTCATCTCTCCACGGTACAAAACAACCGTTTTTATGGCGATGGAGGAAGCTTTTATATTCCCTTTAGCAATAAGGAACTGAACATAGAGTACATGACCTTTCGGGAAAAACTCTATCCGGGGCAGGAGGAAGAATGGCGTATTAAGATCTCAGGGTCGAAAAAAGATCGGGTGGCCGCAGAGCTAGTTGCTGGAATGTACGATGCTTCTTTGGATGCCTTTGCTAGTAATTCCTGGGATTTGAGCCTATACCCTAGCTCTTACAGGTCTTTACGTTTGCAAAGCTCTCGCAATTTCGGCTCCGTAGATAGCGACTTATACTATGATGAATGGTATGAACAGTACTATTCCGCAAGCCGCTCTTACCCCAATCTCAATTGGTTTGGCTTTAGCTTTTATGAATATGCCTATGCCAAGGGGCGTGTTTCCAGAGCCAGTGTAGCAAAAGGTGGTGGACGTAAACGTAAAGCTAAAAAAGAAATGCGCTCGGAAGCTCCAGGAGTTATGGAAGAAGAAGCAAAGCTTGACGCAGATGCTTTTGCAGATATGCCCGAAGAACCTACTATGGAAAAAGCCTTGGCCGATGGAGAAGTTGAGGAGCCTCAGTCTAATACTGATGAAGATGATGAAAATTTTGATGAGGTGAAAGTTCGGACCAACCTCAACGAAACCGTCTTTTTCTTTCCACAGTTGATGACCGATGAAGATGGAGATATTGTCATCAAATTTACCATGAACGAAGCCCTAACCCGCTGGAAGTTTATGACCTTAGCCCATAGTCAGGATCTTCAGGTGATGACGGATACTCGAAAAGTGGTCACTCAAAAAGATTTGATGATTTTGCCGAATGCACCACGCTTTTTCCGACAAAGAGATGTTTTGCATTTTACCGCAAAGGTGAGCAACTTGACAGAGGAGAATATGAAAGGGCAAGCCACCTTACAACTCTTTGATGCCATTTCGATGGAGCGAATTGATGTGGCTTTTGCCAATCCAGGAGCACAAGCTTTTGAAGTAGAGGGAGGTCGATCGGCGGCACTTTCTTGGAAACTAGAAGTTCCTGCCGACTGGAGTAATGCCATCACTTATCGGGTGATCGCCAAAGCAGGGGACTTCTCAGATGGGGAGGAAAATAGCCTGCCGGTTTTGAGTAGCCGAATGCTCGTAACCGAAACACAACCCTTGCCCGTTCGAGGGGGAGAAAGCAAGACCTTTGACTTTAAGCGTATGGCCGAAGTGAGTAAATCTACAACTATGAAACATCACAAATATACGCTAGAGTTTACACAAAATCCAGCTTGGTATGCCATACAAGCGCTTCCCTATTTGATGGAATATCCCTATGAGTGTACCGAACAGATTTTCTCTCGTTATTATGCCAATAGTTTAGCTTCGGAAGTTGCCAATGCTCATCCCAAGATTAAAAAAGTTTTTGAACAATGGAAAAATATTGATACCGATGCTTTAAAGTCCAATTTATCTAAAAATGAGGAATTAAAGTATGCCCTTTTGGAAGAAACGCCTTGGGTTTTAGATGCCCAATCGGAAGAACAACAGAAGAAGAACATTGGGTTGTTGTTTGATCTGAATCGCATGGCCATGGAACAAGAACGGGATCGAGATAAGATCGCAGAGCGGCAACTTGGGAATGGAGGCTTTGCCTGGTTCCCTGGGGG
>CAZOLU010000235.1:0-5618 GCA_964580485.1 uncultured Saprospiraceae bacterium
TTGATGACCCGGCCAATTTCACTGATCCGAACATCTTGGCTTTCATTGATGGCAGGGAAGTTGACAGTGACCAAATCTCCTTTTTTTATCTGCTTGAGGTATTTTTCGGGCACCTGTGCTACCATTTTCAATGAGGAGGTATTTACGATCTGAATAATAGGAGTACCTGGACCGCAAATTTCACCTTCTTTAACCATTACCATTTCTACATAGCCACTGGCTGGGGCATATACATTAGCTTTGGACAGTTCAAACTCTAAACGCTCTTTGGTTTTGTTGAGTTGATCTACCTGATTTTTGGCTTGTAGGTATTGTACTTCTGAGCCAATGTTTTTATCCCACAAGGTTTTTTGGCGATTGTACATATCCTCTGCTAATTTCAAAGAGGTTTCGATTTCTGCAATACTTTTGCGGATACTTTCCAAATCTACCTTAGCGACAAGATCCCCTTTTTTGATATAGCTATCTTCTTTAACCAAAAGCTCTGTGAGGCGTCCGCCAGTTTCTGAGCTAGCCATGGCTGGGTCTTGGGCGGTGGTGATGTTTCCCTGAACTTCGACAAAGTGCTTGAAGTCTTTTTTGACCACTTTTCCTGTGGTAATATTGATTTTCTTTCCCTCTGCCAGTTGGGGGTCAAGGGCCACTAATTGCTTTTCTAGTTCAGCAAGTTCTTCTTGCAAAGAACGAATCTTATCTTTTTTAGTCTTAATAGCCTGACGTAGTTTTGCAGGATCTTTTCCCGACCCCGTTTGGTCTGCATCTGCATTTCCACCACCACAAGCCGTGAGTAAGATTACAGCAACAAGAGGCAATATTTTATATCCAATCCATTTCATTGTTTGTTGTTTTTATGATAGTTGATAAGATCTATTTTAAAGGGTTGCCAAGGGCTTTATCCAATTCGGTTTTTGCAATGGCTAGGTCATAGAGCGCGTTCATATAATTGGCTTGGGTACGGTACAGCTCTTGTTCGGCAGTGTTGATTTCCATACTTGAGCCCACCCCTTCACGGTATTTGATTTTAGTGGTTTCTAAAATACGTTCGGCTAGGGCTAGCGATTTTTCTTGGTTTGCCAAGCGTTGTTTGGCATTCACATAATTGGTACGAGCATTGCTAATCTCCAACTCTGTTGCCATTTGAAATTGTTTGATTTGCAATCCAATCTTGGCCTGATCTAACTTGGCAATTTTAATTTTAGCATCTCTATCAAAACCATCAAAAATCGGAACGCTGAGAGAAGCCCCAACTACCGTAATGGGCGTCCATCCACCTTCGTCGTTATCAAAAAGGTTGTTGCGTTGTAACTGATATTGATGTGCAAAAAATACTCCCAAGCTAGGTGCATAACTCATTTTGTAGCGTTGCTCATTCAATTCGTTCAAATACTGACTCTGACGAAGTACATCCAGTTCTAATCGATTATCTGCTGAAGCGGTAGCATTGAGATCTTCCTCGCTAGGTTCTTCCATCAAACTAGAAAGCGGATCACTAAGGGTGATGGCTTCCTGAATAGGGTAGTTCATTTGAAATTTCAAAACATTATAAGCTAATTGAATCTGCCGATCTACAATCTCTGCTTCTGACTTTAAGTTGGATAAAGACAAATCTAGACGATCCACATCCAATTGTTCTACCAGGCCATTGTCATAAAAAGCCTGTGTTTCATCTCTAAGCTTTTGTAGATTTTCAATATTTTTAATTAGGGTTTTGCGATTTTCCTCTGAAATCAGTACTGTGAGATAGGCTTTTTTGACCTCGAAGGGGAGATCATGTCTAGCAAGGTCTACCTGACGGTTGGTCATCTCCACCAAGCCTCGAGCGGCTTTGAGACCTACAAAATAGCTGCCGTCAAAGACCAGTTGGCTTACACTGACCCCTGTTGTAATCTGATTGTTGACCCCAAAGGTAGCAGGTTGAGGATCACCTTCTGGGATACTTGCTGCAGTACCTTGAGGAACAAGGTTAAAGCCCTCTAGTGTTCCGACTACTGCTGGCGTAATGAAATCGGGTAAAAACTGTGTAGGTAGGTTGATGTTGTATTGATAATCGAAGGTTCCATTAATTTGTGGAAGCCCAATTGCGGTATACTCTCTAACCTGTTGCTTGGAGCGTAGGTAATCGTTTTGGGCTTGTTTGACTGAAATACTCTTTTCCAGGGCATAGTCGATCGCCTCTTGCAAGGAGAATGATGCAGCATTCTGAGCATCAATCATGCTTGGGAAGCTAAAGAGGAATGTGAGTATTAGAAGTCGGTTCAAAGTTTTCATACAAGAAGATTTATTGATTGAATTGGTCTTTGATTGGTTTATAGTGG
Source organism: uncultured Saprospiraceae bacterium (assembly GCA_964580485.1). Taxonomy (GTDB): domain Bacteria; phylum Bacteroidota; class Bacteroidia; order Chitinophagales; family Saprospiraceae; genus Saprospira. Next base: position 2,316 of record CAZOLU010000235.1, read on the forward strand.
GTTTCTAATAGTTTTTGTCCAGCATCCGAAACAATCCCATGCAAGTGATACATGACCATTTGCTGATGAAGATCACTTCGGGGGAAACGATCCGGTGGGAAAGCCTCATCATCCATAAATAGTTCTACGGTGGAGATGTATATTCTACAAACCACATCTGGATTGAGATCTTCTCGGTAAATCCCTTCCTCAATACCCCGAATCATATTGTCACGCATGGTAGCAAAAATGAACTGCTTTTGAAATTGATCAAAGCGCTCCCAAATAGGGTAATGGTATTTGTGTAGGTCAAAAAGTAGAGAGGGGTTGATATTTTTAATAGTGTCTTGTACCTGAATGGAAATGCGAAGCATCTCATCCAGAGCATTCGTAGCTTCCGCTTTGCATTGGAGAATCATCTGTTTTTCCTCCTCAATATAGGCGGCCATAATCTTACTAATGAGATCATGCTTGTTTTGAATATGAATATAGAGGGTTTTTTTAGACATGCCTAGCTGCCTAGATAAGTCCGACATTGTCACAGATCGTATGCCGTACTTTTTAAACATAGCCGCAGCCGTTTCTAGTATTTTTTGTAATTCTTCCAATTAAATGAGGTTTAATTGTTTTAAGTACTAAAGTCTAAAACTTATGATGGTGTTAAATAGAACCAAAGAAACTTTATTCGTTTTTTGAGTTTCTTGGAAGGCAAAATAGTTTCATACAGTGCCACAAAATTACATATAAAAACCATGGAAACCAAAAAACGTTTAAAAGTTTCCTGGGTTTTTTTGTTAAATTTTTATCAACTCCATAACCTAGTTCTTTTACACCAAGATGCTGTTTTTGATGCCATCATTTAATATGTAATCAGGATAGATGATCCCCTTAAATTCGCTGCCCCATAACTTCTGACTTACATTCCTTAGAAATTCCAGTAAAAAAATACTACTTTTGCCCATCCCTATTTTTTTAGGAGTTTTCTGTTGATTTAGCCAAAGCCTTAGAGTACAAAGTCAACAAACTCCAGCAGTTTACAAACCAGCTCATTGCTTTACACTACTTAATCTAACTTTTTTTATGAGACAAATTTTTCTTCTTTTTTTGGGATGTATCTTGTTGAGTAATACTCTATCTGCTCAATCTACCACAGGGGGGGTACGTGGAACCGTATTAGACAAAGAAACAGGAGAGCCCATACCATTTATTCCTGTATTTTTAGATGATGGTACTGCACATAATGCTTTGTCTGGAGATGATGGGTTTTATACCATTTCTAATGTAGCGCCAGGCGATTATGTTCTGAAATGTCGGGTAATGGGTTATGATAGTGTAGCGATTGACATCTCTATAGAGGTTGGGAAAATTCAAAATATGAATCTAAGCCTTCAGCCTGCTTCCCAACAGGTTGGGCCGGTAGAAATTAATGCCGAGTTAGAAACGGCCAAGAATGAAGTGCGGGTATCTGTGGTGCGTGTAACGCCCAAAGAGATCAATCGTCTGCCTTCTACTGGGGGAGAGGCTGACTTTGCCCAATACCTTCAGGTAATTCCAGGAATTGTCTTTACTGGAGATCAGGGGGGGCAGTTTTATATCCGAGGAGGAGCACCTATTCAAAATAAAATTCTTTTAGATGGGATGACGATCTCCAATGCTTTTCACTCTATTGGTTTCTTCTCTGTTTTTGAAACAGAAGTTATTCGTTCGGCGGATGTATATACTGGTGGTTTTAGTGCACGCTATGGTGGACGTTCCTCAGCAATTGTGGATATCCGTACTCGAGAGGGAAATAAAAAGCGCTTTTCTGGTATGGTGAGCGTCAACCCCTTTGTTTCTAAGATTTTGCTGGAAGGGCCTATCTTGAAGTTGAATGAAGAAACTGGAAGTAGCTTGTCTTATTTTATTACAGGAAAGCACTCCTACCTCAACCGAAGTTCTGAGTTGTTGTACCGACCTATTCTGGAACGCCCTAAAACGGAGGCCACGGATAGCACCCTGCCTTACACTTTTACAGATTTTCATGCTAAGGTTTCTTTCAATGCAGGAAATGGTAGTCGATTGAATGCTTATGGATTTAGTTTCTATGATAATGCAGACTTTACCGATGTAGCACGTTATAGTTGGAATTCTGCGGGGGGAGGTATTGACTTTCGAATTGTACCAGGAACTGCTAATATTTTGATGGATGGAAATGTGGCTTACTCCAACTATGGTTCCAATTTTATAGAAGGAGATAGCTCTAGATTGCGCTCAAGTGGGATGAGTAGCTTTAATGCCAACATGAATTTTACGGTATTTATGGCCAACTCCCGAGAACTAAATTATGGCTTGGAGATCAATTCTTTCCGTACTAATTTTGAATTTACCAACAACCGAGGTATTCCATTTGACCAAGATCAGTCGAATACCGAGGTAGCTGCTTATATTCGTTACCAAGGTCGTTTTGGGAATTTAGTAATTGAGCCAAGTTTCAGAGCACAGTATTATGCCTCTTTGGGAGAGTTTAGAGCAGAACCAAGATTGGGCTTGAAATACAACATCACTGAATTTCTGCGCATCAAGTTTGCAGGAGGACTCTACTCTCAAAACCTAATCAGTTCTGTAGATGAGCGTGATGTAGTCAACCTTTTTGTAGGGTTTCTTGGTGGGCCTGATGAGCAAGTGTTTAGTATTACAGGCTATGACAGCTCGGAACGACGTCCAATTTATGCTGAAACCTCTACACGACTACAAACTTCGGTTCATGCTATTGGTGGGGTAGAGGTCAATGTTGGTCAAAATATGGTCTTCAACTTAGAGCCCTACATCAAGTGGTTTCCTCAAATTGTTAGCCTCAACCGCAACCGTACTTCTGCCGATGGGCCTCGATTTATCGCAGAAAATGGTCAGGCTTATGGGATGGATTTTAATGGGCGTTATGAAAAAGATCAGCTTTATTTTTATTTGGCTTATTCTCTGGGTTTTGTAACTCGTGATGATGGTATCCAAGACTTTTTTGCCCATTTCGATCGCCGTCACAACCTAAATTTTATTGCATCTTATAAATTTAGAATTGGAAGCTTGAGTGAAGATTTGGATGAGGCGCAAAGACGTAGAAAAACACAGCATCCTTTTGAGGTGAGCCTACGTTGGAACTTAGGGTCTGGATTCCCTTTCACCCAAACTCAGGGCTTTTATACCGATTATAGCTTTCAGGATGGCATTAACACGGATTATATTAGTCCGAACAATAATCCTGATGTCTCTGGTTCATCCGCATAGGGCTCGAAAAGGGCAGCGGTTCTGGCGCCCAGACTTCCATCCATCAATAGTTTTACCGGACCT
>CAZOLU010000235.1:5628-6433 GCA_964580485.1 uncultured Saprospiraceae bacterium
TAGGGGTATTGTTTGATGAGCAATTGAATACGGGGCGTTTGCCTTACTATCATCGTCTGGATTTCTCGGTTCGCTATACCTTCGATTTGGGTAAATACAGCAAGTTGTTGTTGAATGCGAGTTTGACCAATGTCTACGACCGACCCAATATTTTCTATTTTGATCGAGTGCGTTATCGTCGAGTTAATCAGTTGCCTATTTTACCCGCTTTAGGTGCTGTCTTTAAGTTTTAGGATTTGAGAATATCATTATGATTAGGTGAATATGAGTCATCCCTTAAATCTACCAAAGTGCTGGTAGCATAATTAAGTAGCTTTAAATCCAATGAATAGCAGAGATGCTTAGACTGCTACGCTTTTAGCCTAAGAGACCTAAAGACAAGACGTATATTATCTAGTCTTTGGGTCTCTTCGTCTAGCATCTAACCCCAAAGGGATACCTATGGTATAGTCTAGCCCAAGATACCAAGCAAATGCAACTTGGATCTGATTTATGGGCTTAAGATAAGGGATGATTTGTGTTTCAAATTCAAGCGCATCTAAAATCCGAAAGATAGTTTAAATTGGTATAAGAATAGCATCAATACTGTTTCTCTGCAATTAGTTGACAAAAACTGTATGCATTCACTTTTTTTGTAAAAAAAGCGCCTGAATAACTAATCATACTAAAAAACCTCAATAGATTGGTAAAACGAATAAATTTTTTCTAACTTAGCAGCCACCCAAAAGATGCTACTTTATATAACCTTAACTTAATTACTATTCTTATGCAAGCTCATAAGTACGCTACGCCATCCTTTGTATCC
>CAZOLU010000236.1:0-6414 GCA_964580485.1 uncultured Saprospiraceae bacterium
GGCCTGTTCTAACTGCTGTGCGGCCTCTTCTGTGTCGCCATTCTGGAGTGATTGTTTGGATGTTGGGAGGTGGTATTATTGATATGGAAGGAAATCGATTTTTAAAATTTGAAGATTATGCGGTAAAGCTGCAGAAAATGAGTCGTCGGTCTACCCTCAAGCTCAAAGGAAATATGTTTAAAGACAATGCGACCAATCTCAAACTCTCTTGCAAATATTTTAATCGAGGACAGATTTCCATCGAAAACAATAATTTTCTAAACTGCTCGGAATACCATATTCGCCTATTTTCTCCTTGTTCGGATGAAGCGGAAATGGAGATTAAAATTGGAGCCAACTACTGGGGTAAGCTCTCGGAAGAAGAGTTGAAAAAGGTTACCTTAGACAAACACAAAGATGAGAAGATCTCTGCAATTGTACATTTTCAGGAAATGCTGTCCTCTAAAGCTAAATAAGCAGCCCCTCCTATTTACCTGTTTTATTGACCTAGTAAAGTAGTTCCCCACTACTTCTACTGCAATTTCTAAGTACTCATGTACAGCACCTTTTATCACAAGCGGCTTTGGAGCTATATTGGACTAGCTTTTGGATTTTCTTGGGGACTCTTTGGCATCTTTTTTTTGATTTTTGGCAAAGAGATGAACCAAGCTGCAATGACCGTAGTCTCGGTACTCTTTATGTTTGGGCCCTTGGTGGCTAGTATTGCTCTAGAGCGTTTCTCCAAAAAGCCTTTTCGGGCAGCATCCCTGCTAATTCGCTTTCGTTTTGACCGTTGGTTTTTAGTAGCCTGGCTACTCATGCCCCTGTATGCCCTACTGAGTTTTGGACTCAGCCTGGCCTTTCCCTCGGTGAGCTATGATCCAGAGATGACTGGTATGATGGAGCGTTTTGCACAAAGCTTTAGTGCCGAAGAATTGGAGGAGATCAAGCAACAAGCGGATGAACTACCTATTCCACTCCCTTTGCTGATGGTCATTCAGGCCTTGATCGCTGGGCCCACCATCAATGCTTTTTTTGCTTTTGGAGAGGAGTTGGGCTGGAGAGGCTTTATGCTTCGAGCTTTGGGCAAATGGAAGTTTTGGCCTGCGGCATTGTTCAATGGTGCTGTCTGGGGGCTTTGGCATTCCCCACTCATCTTGATGGGGCATAATTATCCAGATCATCCCGTTTGGGGGGTGGGCATGATGATCCTTTGGTGTATGAGTTTAGCTCCTATTTTTGTATATCTAAGTTTATTGAGCAAATCATCCATTCATGCCTCGATTATGCATGGCACACTCAACGCTGGCGCAGGCTTAGCCATTGTTTATGTTTATGGTAGTGATTTACTTATTGGGGTTACAGGGCTTGCAGGAGTACTTATGGCTGGCTTGCTTTGTTTAGGAATTTATCTACTGGACGTTATTCTACTCAAAAAAGGCCTAACCCAACAAAGCATTGATACTAGTTTGGATGTAGAGGAGTTGGATGCTGATTTGGTAGCCCAGGCGGATGTATAGGTTGTTTTTGTGGAGGGTTGGGAGGGGCTTAAGCCCCTCCCAACATATCTAAAGAGCTTGTTTTACCCTATACTTAGAATAATTTAGCAAAGAAAGTTTTGGCCTGAATAAAGTTACGTTTGGCCTCCATCAATCGGCTGGCAACATCTTCTTTAGCTGCATCTTTTCCTTCTGTTACCTTAGCTTCGACATCCGTACTACTAATACGATTACTACCTGTTGCCCAAGGCGTTAATCTCTTGATAAAGACCGCAGCACCTTTTAAGTATTTTCTAAAAGTATCATAATCTTTAAGTTCAGGATGCAGTTTAAGCTTCTTGAAACTAGAATTGGAGATTTTATACTTTTCAAAGTACACCTCCATATCAATAAAAGCTTTTAAAAAGGTGGTCACACTGCGCATTCCATTACTGTTTCCAGGCAAATTGTCGTTGTAAGACTTGTACAAATCTCTTATATCATCATCAGAAGCATCCTTCAAAGCATTGAATTTTCTTAGATCTTTGGCCACCGCCTGCATAGCATCATGCCCTTTTTGGAAAGCCTTGTCAAAAGAACCTGGCTGCAAAAATTTCGAAGTAAGATCAAGCCTACGCTTCATATCCTCAAACTCTTTCTTTTTATCATCCATGCGGATATTGGTAAAGCTTCTGTAAACCGAAGTGTACAACTCTAGTTCGCCCATCAGATCTTCGATAGCATCCTCATAAGCCTTATCAATAGTTTTTTCCAATAATTTGGTCACCTTTTTCTCCAGTTTGCTCAGCTCTTTATTGTTATCTACTAATGTTTGTACAACATCCTTTGGTATAATAGCATGTTTATCTTTCTTGCTAATCTTAACAGCCTTTTTGGCTGCCTTATCAGACTCTTTAATCAACTTTTCAATCCCATCAAAAAGTTTTAATTTCTTTTTAACTAAATTATAGTCATCTTTTCCTAAGATTTTAGCAAACTTTTTCAGGGCTCTTTCCCAGTTGTCATACTTTTCATAATCTATTGCCATAACTATAACATGGTTTTAAGCGCATTCCCTTGTCGAAACCGAAATCTTATTTTTTAATTATAAGGGACTTACTACTTTGGTGAAGGAATTTAAACACAAAATGAATATACATAAAATTTTTATTTTTTAGTCTTTTTTGCAATTATAGTTTTTATAAAACGGTATAAACTTACGCTCTCTTCATTAATACTCTTGAGTATACTTAAACAATAAGGCCGCAATTTCTTGATGCCCATGCCGCAAAGCATCCTGTAGAGGAGTTCCTCCCCAACGATCAACAGGATCAATTTTGACCCCCTGCTCTACCATATACTCAACAACGTGTAAATGCCCTTCAGAAGCGGCAAGATGCATTGCGGTACGCCCATCGTAGTCGGCGCTATTGAGATTAGCCCCAGAGGCATACATCGCTTTAATTTGATCCAAATCGCCTAAGCCTGCACAAGCACAAAGTAAGACGGGTTCTAGAGCATCTTTGACGGGCCCAGCATCTTCTCCCAAGACCGAGGCGACCGATTTGATAAAGTTTTTATCTTTGAAGGAAAAGCGGCTTTGTCGTTCTTCGGTGAGCTCGCCACGTAGGTTTTCGGGCATCTGTCGGCGAATTTCCTCAATAGGGAGTTTTTGAGCTAAGAGATAGGACAATTTGGTCAAGGCAGCCTCTATGGTCATGTCTGCCCCACTTACCACCCCTGCAGCAGCTAGGGTTTGCCCCGCCTCATAATGGCCCTCTACCTTTCCTTGAAAGCATTGGGTGCAATTGACAATGACCACCCCTGAATCGGAAACCTCTTTGATGGCTTGTAGGAAGTTCCTATTTGTAGGAGCATTCCCCGCACCATAAGTTCTTAATACCAGTCCCTTAACATTTCCTCTAGCAAAACTTCTGATCAGATCGGGGCTAATACCAGGAAAAAGCTGTAAGGTGGCAATTTCACTACTCATTTGCTCCTGAATTGAAAATTTATCGGTAGTACTTAAACTTCGCACTTGCCGCCAATCTACCTGAATATTGATTCCCATTTTGACAAGAGGAGCATAATTACCCGATTGAAAAGCATTGAAATCGTTAGCACTCACCTTGGTCACCCGATTTCCTCTTAGGAGTTGGTTATTAAAAAAGATCCCTACCTCTGGAATATCATAATTCCCAGCAATTAATAAGGCTCCTAGTAGATTATCAATACCATCATTTCTCAACTCAGAAAGTGGAATTTGAGAACCTGTCAGAATAACCGTTTTTCGTAAGGCCTGCAACATAAAGGAAAGCGCAGAGGCCGTAAAAGCCATAGTATCCGTTCCATGTAAGATCACAAAAGCATCAAACTGGTCGTAGTACTTTTTGATATCCTTAGCAATTTTGACCCAATCCCCTGTCGACATACAGCTAGAATCTAAAAGTGGGTGGTATTCCAAAAGGTCATAAAAAACCTGATGGCTTCGGATCTTGGATTCTGGTAAGGCATACTGTAATGTTGTAGGGTTCTTGACCTTGGGATCATGCAAGGTGGATGAATTTCGCAACACCTCTCCCAAAAAGCCTTTTACGGGACTGTAGCCCTTGGCAGTTGCCTTCATTCCAATGGTACCTCCTGTATAAATAATGAGGACACGGCGTATTTGTTTTTCCATATGTTTTGCGATCATCTTAGCGGAATTTTGTATAAAATGAAGCACCTTTTCCCAGATTTGGAATAAAAGGCGATACATTGAAAAGATTTACAAAACTCCTACTTGAATAGAGATGCTTTCAAAATAATGAAAATCTTAGAAATCAACAATTTTTTATGTTCAAGTAATCGCTCGTTTGCTTCGCCAAGCCCAGATACCAGCACCAACCAAAACCAATAGGCCCAAGCCCCAAAGGAGGTAGGTCCAATTCAAGGCTGTTTTTCGAGCAATTTTTATAGGAGAGCTATCGCCCAACTGTATGAAAGGCGCCCAAAAAGCAGGGTGAGCAGCAATAGGGCTGCTTTGAGCAGCTGATGTGATATAGTCTAGCTTGGCTTGTTGCAAGGATTCAGCTTTGTCTAGCCCTTTGGCCAGATTTTTATAAAATTTTTGCATAATAATCGCCGTAGATGCATCATTTACCTGCCAAAGGGAAACCACTAGAGCAGGAACTCCCGCATACATAAAAGAACGCGCCAAAGACATGACCCCCTCCCCTTGCTGAAACTTGCCATAGCCCGTTTCGCAGGCAGAGAGTACTACCAGTTCTGCATTCAATTGCATGGTACTGATCTCATAAGCTTCTAAAAAATTATCCTCTAAACTGTCTCCATTTTCAGTAAAGGCCAAGGAAGACAACATGGAGTACTTCTCATTTAGTAGGCCATGCATCGCTAGGTGAATGACAGCTGCATCCCGCATCTGGCTTTTAAAGTTCCGCTCATTAGCATCCATCCCAAAGCGAAATTGCCCTGCAAATAGCCCTTGAAGATACTCCACTTCTTTTTTAGCTGCTGGAAGGTCTTCTAAGGCATCTCGTAAAGACCTCAACTCATCTGATCTTCCCGAACGCTCGAGAGCAGAACTATTTAAATTATTACTATACGATGCGGCATAGGCTAAGACTGGTCGGGTTTTGCTTGCATGCTTTTGCCCAATGTTTTCCTCCAACAAACGAAGCGAGTAGCTATAACTTAGCTGATATTTTTGCAGGAGATATGGCAATTCAGCATAACTCTTTTCTCCTTCTACGGGTGCTGTAAGAAAGGCTTCAAAGGGTAAATGCCCCAAGACCCCGTCTGGGATAATAATCAAATGTTGGTGCTCTGGCATCGAATCTAAAACCACCGCCATAATTTTATTATAAAAATAATTTGCCGTTTCTGTATACAGCGTATAGGCCTCTGCACTGTTATTTTTTAGGAAGTGGTAATCGCTTAATGCTTTTCTAAGATCTGCTACTTTGTTCTCCAACTCTGATGCTTCAAAGTCTACTTTCTCCACTTTGATTTTTTGGGCATCCATGGCAATAATATAAACCCTGTTTTTATACGTAAAGTACTCTAAAACCATGGCATCTTGTGCTGCTAAATACTTTCTCAGCTGATCTAAGTTGAGGGGATCACGGTCTATAATTCGTTGCTTGTACTTGGGGTAAGTTTGTTGAATAAGATCCTCCAATTCTTTTTCTTCAAATTTCAGGTTTACCAAATCGGCCTTGAAGGACTTTACTTTAGCCGTATCCGATTGATTTTGCGCCTTGGTTAAGGAGGATTGCACTGCGGATAGCTGCTCTTTTAGTTGATTCTTTTTTGTAATAATACTATCTGGCACTTCTCCAAAACTCAAGGCATCATTGGCGTTGATCGCTGCAGTTAATATAGATGATTTATTTTCTTCTGCTAATAGGAGTATCTCTTCGAGATAATTATCCTCTGCAGTTTTTTGATGTAAGCGATAAGCACTAGCAATACCATAATAAGCCCACAATGGTACATTTTTCAACAAACTCAACTTATCAGCATTATTGGAGAAGTTGCGTTGTCGCTCTTGTAGGTATTTAACCAACAACTGATTCAATTCAAAAGCGACCTTTAAGTCATTTATACTCTCCTTTTCCTCATATTGTTTGAGGTAGTAAATCATTTTATAATAAAAAGCATCAGAGGTAATAGCTGGATCCAGAAAATCATATTTCCCTAAAATTTCTGCATCACTTAGGGTAGTATCAAGATCCTCCATCGTATTACTTGCTAAAATCTCATATACCATCCTAGGAGTTTGCTCAATCTGCTCTTGTCTCCACAAAACATCCAAAACATTAACTCTTGCACCCGCCACTCTTGTATGTTTATTGCCCCATGCATTTACTTTGATCTCGAGTGCTTTTCTATAATATTTTTCAGCTTCTTTATATTTTTTTTGTTTTTCTTTTATACTCGCCAAATTTGACCAGAC